>CATKZW010000005.1 GCA_949841465.1 uncultured Oscillospiraceae bacterium | reverse complement strand
AGGCGAGCGCATGAACGAGGAGCCGAAAATACTCGCCTCTATCTCTGGCGGGAAAGACTCCCTTGCGGCCCTTATAACACATATCGAAAGTGGCGGGCGGTGCGACGGCGCGGTATATTGCCGGATATTGTTCGACGACGAGACGAGCGCGGAATACCCGAAGCACGAGGACTTCTTGTTTAACAAGTGCCTTCCGACGCTTGAGCGGGAGTACGGAATAAAAACGACCATCGCACAACAAAGCTATACATACGTTGAGCGCTTTAACAAGGTTCCCCAGCTTTTCAGTGGTTTTCTTGATTTCCTGAGCGTGGTATTCCCCTTCATTCCCAGCGAGATAACGCTTTTGCTTACCTTCGGCGTTGTGGCCGTGGTGTTTATTGGCATTATCAAAGCGATCAGGAGGTAGTTATATGGCCAGCGATATGGGCGCTCTGTTCAATTTCATTATGCGGCTGTTTACTTATGAGATCACGATCTATGGCGTTACCTTCAACATGTTTGAGGTGTTCATCTTTTCCGCTGTGGCTTCTATTCTCGGCTGGTTTATAGGGGGCTGTTTTTTGATGATTGATGAATATATTGCCGAAACTTACCCGCCAGAATTGTTCCCATGGCTTTATCCCGAGCTGTTTCCAGAATATGCGGAACCTACCGCGCCTGTTTTAGAGCCGGAACCGACGCCGGATGTACCTGTGCTGGAACTGCTCCCCGAACCTACGCTGGAACCCGTCCCGGAAGTCACGCCCGAGCCTGTCCAAGAATCCGCTTCACCCGCTATCACTCTGGACGATCTGTTAGATATCATCCAGTCTGCCGGACAAGCCCCCGCCGAGGAGCTTCCCGGCGAGGAGCAGCCGATGGAAGAGCCCCCTGCCGACCCCGGCGACGTGCAGGCGGTAGAGCTCGACCCCGCCACCTTAGTCCTGCTCGATGCGGTTAAGGGCGTAAAAAATGAGCTGATTCAGATCTCGGATCAGGTGGCGGAAATCCAGCTTTCAGCGGACGACAAGCCCCTGCTTACTACGCCCTTTGAGGATTACAGTGTTTCCGAGGGCTTGCTTCTGCTCCTGCTTCTCTCCCGGTTTCTGTCTGCCTGCTACAAGATTTTGAGAGGAGGATTGCAATGGCTGAGGTCGTAGCCGAATTCTTCGGCGTGATCGGCGTGGATGCTGTCCCGCCCGAAACCCTGGCGGAGCTGATCCCGTATCTGCTCACTGTGCTGATCGGCGTTGCCCTGGTGTCCACCGTGTTCCGGGTGATTGGCCGTCTGGCGGAAATGGTGCTGGATTTCCGCCGCTGGTAACACAATGAGATCTTCCGGATCTCGATCGCTGCGAAAAATTTGTGTTACAGCCGGAATTTCAAGACCAACATTGACCCGCTGTTCCTGAACACGATCTTGATAGGCGTGAAGGTCGCAAGCCCGGTCTTGCTCAACAGGCCAGTGGTGAAAGCCTCGTCCATTACAACCTCCCCGGCCCTCGGTCACGGTCACACCGTTGATCCGCTCCCCACTGGCAATCTTGGCCTTGATCTGCTTGTCGGAGTACCAGGTGAAGTCTCGACTCTGATTCAGATAAACCGCCCAGCCCTCACGCCGCTTACCCAGCTTTTCCTCAAAAATCACGGTAGCCTTACACATAATAGTCAATCTCCTTCAATTTTGATTTTCTGAAAGTTTTTTCCCTTTCAACAAAATCATCTTAACGCTGGGTTCATTGACGTGCAAGACGTGATACTGTACGGAGCTGAACCCCGGAAATTAGTGAGTTTGCAGAGGTCAAACAGGTTGTATTTGCAAACTGCTCCATTCTGGTAAACATTTTAGCTTTTGTGTGCTTCCTTCATTTGTCATAATTCTAATTTGCAACATTTGAAACACAATCTTAACTAGCCTAAATCCTGTCAAAACCCATTCTGATCCACTTTCCTTTCCTCTGCCTTCCTTTTCTGGAAAACCACCCATTTTCACCTTCTCAACCCCTCTAAATCCTGAAAAAAGCCACTCTGAAACTTAAGCCTAAATCTTATTGAAATTTTGAGAATTTTCCAAAAAATGTTCTATGAAGTAGAATCCGACAAACTTACATTTGTCAAACTTTACGCTTTCTCAAAAAAAGTAGGTCAGGCAATTTCTTACCTGACCTATTGCTCCATCTGCTTATTATCTCTGCTTCTTCTTTGGAGGGTTCAGCCTCCATATTTCTGCAAGAAGTTTGGTTTGTTTGTCAAAGTACTCCTCCATTTTCTTTTGCCCATAAATTGGAATGCTTTGTTTCATCATGTTGCGCTCACTAGCACTTGTCATACTCTCGTAAATTGTTTTTTGCTCTGGTGTTAATGTATCATAAAATGCTTGGTTCCAACCATCTTTACTTTGCTGTGGTGGTGTTTGGGTTTGAGTGGTACCTCCACCTTGAGGTGTTTGCTGTTGCTGCTGTTGGCCACCGCTGGGCTTGCTTGTCTGTTGCTGTACTACTGGCTTCGTGGTGCTGAGATAGCTGTTGCTAATGTAAGCCGTTGAACCGTCTGATAGTTGTACTCGGCTCCATCCCTCTGCCTCGGTGCCTGCTATACTTGTACCAGTGCGGGTTACACTTTCACCAACAGCTAAACTCCCCAGCTTGTCACTGTCTGCCGTATAACTCGCCCTGATATTGACTGTGCCTGTCGCATAGACTGTCCGTTGACCTCAGTGAACAGTTCAACCTCGACACTCTCAGCACCTTCAACTGTGTTGGCCCCGTCCGTTTCTTCTGGCGTTACGACCTCCAATTCCGCTAAAGGTATAGCGGTGTCGGTCTCATTTTTTGCCTCCATGGATTCAACTGGAGGCGTTGTGCTGTTGGGTTCGCTCTGTTGGACTTGCCCTTGATCTGGCTCCTGCTGGGCTTGTTGTCCTCCACAAGCCACCATTCCCAGCATAAGCACAAGGGAAAGCGCAACTGCTATAGATCTTGTTTTCACGTTCCTTTCCTCCAAACTATATTCTTAACAGGTTGCATAAACCGCCCTGACTGGCTGTCAGGGTAAGTTTATGCTTTCCCTGCCAAGAACAACAAAAGCAGTGCAACGGATTTGTGTAAACCCATCACACTGCCTGATTTTTCATCAAAGCAAACACAGCTATTTGTCCCGTCCTATTGCTAAATCTGATTTGGACAGGTATAATAATGCTGGGTGCAGAGTTACTCTGCTGTGCTGGATGCTGGCTCATCCGTACAGCCTGGGGGAGGGGGCCTAATCCCTCCCCCAGGTGCCTGCAATCGTTATTCTTGTAATTCTAATTCTACCGCGGGGCCTACTTTTCGTCAAGCCCTCTATCCTAATTAAAGTTCTATAGGAGTTAAAATATCACATAGCTAAGTTTCCATATATCTTTCTTAAATGTTGGCCTATTGTTGCCCTCACTCATATCATAAGGCCACCTTTTGGTAATTTATTATACGTTTTACGTCAAATTGCAGGCCTTCACTTACTTTTGCTATCCAAGGCAATAGGTCATTCCAGTATCTAAAGCTGTTGCGGAAACTCCTATGCTCCCTTTGGTTATCCATGCACCAGCAACCTAAAAAATTTTCCGATTTTGAAAATCACGTCATTTTGACCCCAATGCTCCCCTAAAAATTTCACCGTGTATACCATCAAAAAAGCTCCATGTATCCGTCATTTTTTGATTGTCGAAAGCAAATCTGCCCTTCCCGCTTTTTCATCACAAAGGATCCCAAAAGACAAAAAAAGCTGGTAGCTGTACTGCTACCAGCTTTTTTCCTCCATGCTCCATCACATATCAATAAACGGGTCATCCTCATATTCACGCACTTTCCGATACCAAGTCGAACGTGAAATTCCCAACTGCTTCGCTCCTGCGCTGGCTGACAGCTTCCCCTCCTTCACGTTGAGATAAATGCTCTCGAAAGTATCCACTGCCTTCTTGGGTCTGCCCTTCATCCTTCCCTCTGCCTTGGCTATGGCGATTCCCTCGGCCTGACGCTCCAATATATTTTCCCGTTCGAGTTCAGCAAGAGCGCCAAAGACCGCCAGCATGAATTTTCCTGCTGGTGTACTGGTATCAATGGATTCCTTCTTGCTTATGAATTGCACCCCCTTTGCATCCAATGCTGCGGTTAGGTCAAGCAAGTCCCTCGTATTCCTTGCAAATCGTGAAATGCTTTCCACGGTTAAACTGTCACCCTCCCGCACAAAATCTATCATCTTGTGCAGTTCTGGCCCTTCCTGATTTTTTCCGCTGACCTTATCGGTGAACACTCGTTCAACTCCCTCTGAACCCGCCCCAAAAACTTGTTTTTTGTTTTTGAAGCATCCTTTTGGTGCGTCCCATTTGATACTTATACTTAAACTTACTTTTGGAGCAATCAAAAAAGCATATGGTCAAATGATTTGAAATTTTTGGAATTGCAGACGCAAAAAATGGTACTGCCCGGGATTTCTCCCAAGCAGTACCATCTTTCACTTTTTAGGCCCATCCTAGAAGCGGTAAAGCGGTACAGCTACCCCTTAAACCTCTGACGGCGCCTCGCTGGAATTTCCGAAAGTCTTTACCGCTCTAGCGGTTTCAGCTCTCTTTTCTTCCAAAGCTTCCGCTAACAACATATCTTTGACTTTCATTAAGCGCGTGGTGGTGGCCCGGTCGTTCTCATCCAGTTTCATGGTGATATACCGGATGGAGTCCTGGGTGTTGGGGATGACCACGTACTCCAGGGCGTTGACGCGGCGGCGGGTCTTTTCGATCTCCTCCGCCATGAGCTGGGCGGCCTTCTCGGTCTGGGCCAGCTTCAGCATGTCCTGGAACACCTTGCCCAGCGCCTCCACCGCCCCGTCCAGCTCGCCGCTGGTGGCCGCGAAGCCGTAGGGGAAGATGTCGCCGGTGTCGTCGGTGCGGGTCTGGTAGTGGTAGACGGGCACGTTGACGGACATGATGTTCTGGAAGCTCATGGTGAGCTCCACGGACTGCTTGGGGTACATCAGCGCCTGCTCCATGGCCTGGGCGCTCATCAGTGCGGAGGCCACGGTAAAGGAGCTGTGCACCCGCATGAGCTCCTCCTCCACTTGGCTGCGAAGCTCCCGCAGCTCCCGGACGGTGTCCAGGAACTGCTTCATCAGCTCGTCCCGCTTGTCTTTGAGCAGCTTGTGGCCCCGCTGGGCGGTTTTCAGCTTGCCCTTCAGGCGGGTGAGCTCCATCCGGGTGGGGTTGACCACGGTGTTTGCCATGTCTGAACCCCTCCTTTACTGCTCGTTCTTCTTGGGCAGATACTTCTCGATATACTCCGGCTTGATCCGCTTCAGCTCCGCCTTGGGCAGGATGGACAGCAGCTCCCAGCCCAGGGCCAGGGTGTCCTCAATAGAGCGGTTCTCCTCATAACCCTGGTTGACGTAGCGCCGCTCGAACTCGTCGGCGAACTTGGCGTACAGCAGGTCGGTGGGGGTCAGCGCCGCCTCGCCCAGGATGGACATCAGCTCCTTGTTGTCCTTGCCGGTGGAGTAGGCGGCAAAGAGCTGGTTCAGGACATTGGCGTGGTCCTCACGGGTCTTGCCCGCGCCGATGCCCTTATCCTTCAGACGGGACAGGGAGGGCAACACGTCCACGGGGGGATTGATGCCCTGGCGGTACAGGGGCCGGGACAGGATGATCTGGCCCTCGGTGATATAGCCGGTCAGGTCGGGGATGGGGTGGGTCTTGTCATCCTCGGGCATGGTGAGGATGGGGATCATGGTGATGGAACCGGGCTTGCCCAGCTGGCGGCCGGCCCGCTCGTACATGGTGGCCAGGTCGGTGTACAGGTAGCCGGGGAAGCCGCGGCGGCCCGGGACCTCCTTCTTGGCGGCGGACACCTCACGCAGGGCCTCGGCGTAGTTGGTGATGTCGGTGAGAATGACCAGCACGTGCATATCCTTCTCGAAGGCCAGGTACTCGGCCGCCGTCAGCGCCATACGGGGGGTGGAAATACGCTCCACAGCAGGATCGTTGGCCAGGTTGGTGAACAGCACGGTGCGGTCGATGGCGCCGGTGCGCTTGAACTCCTGGACGAAGAACTCGGACTCCTCGAAGGTGATGCCGATGGCGGCGAACACCACGGCGAAGTTGCCCGCATCGTCGCCCAGCACGCGGGCCTGACGGGCGATCTGGGCGGCCAGGTTGGCATGGGGCAGGCCGGAGCCGGAGAAGATGGGCAGCTTCTGCCCGCGGACCAGGGTGTTCAGCCCGTCGATGGTGGACACGCCGGTCTGGATGAACTCGTCCGGGTAGTCCCGGGCGGCGGGGTTCATGGGCAGGCCGTTGATGTCCCGGTACTCCTCGGCCAGGATGGCGGGGCCGCCGTCGATGGGCACGCCCATGCCGTTGAACACGCGGCCCAGCATGTCGCCGGACACGCCCAGCTGGAGGGGATGGCCCAGGAAGCGGACCTTGGACTGGGCCAGGTTGATGCCTGCGGCGGACTCAAACAGCTGGACCACGGCGGTGTCGCCGTTGACCTCCAGCACCTTGCCCCGGCGGATGCCGCCGTCGGGCAGCTCCACCTCCACCAGCTCGTCGTAGGTGACGTTTTCCACCATTTTGACCATCATCAGCGGGGACGCGATCTCCTGGATGGTTTTATACTCTCGGATCACAGCTCCTCACCAGCCTTTCTGACGACCTCGTCAATCTCCTTCTCCATGGACGCGGAGATGTCGGCGTACACCTGGGCGTACTCGTCGGCGGGCACGCTCTTGGCACGGCCGATGCGCTCACGGGCGGGGATCTCGAACAGCTTGGCGGCGGGGGCGCCCTTCTCGATGGCGGCCCGGCACAGCTTGTCGTAGTCCAGAATCATGGCCAGCAGCTTCTCCTGCCGGTCGTAGCTGGAGAAGGAGTCGATGTCCACAAAGGAGTTTTGCTGGAGGAAGTCCTCGCGGACCATACGGGCGGTCTCCAGAGTGAGCTGGTCGCTGGGGGACAGAGAGTCCTTACCCACCAGCTGCACGATTTCGTTCAGGCTAGACTCCTGCTGGAGCACGCCCATGGCCTGCTCCCGGTTCTGGAGGAACTCGCGGCCCAGGTTCTCGTCAAACCAGGGCTTCAGGGAGTCCAGGTACAGCGAGTGGGAGGTCAGCCAGTTGATGGCGGGGAAGTGGCGCTTGTAGGCCAGGGAGGCGTCCAGGGCCCAGAACACCTTCACGATGCGCATGGTGCCCTGGGAAACGGGCTCGGCCAGGTCGCCGCCCGGGGGGGACACGGCGCCCACGGCGGTGAGGGAGCCCCGGCGGTCCTCCTCGGACCCCAGGCAGGACACGGAGCCGGCCCGCTCGTAGAACTGGGCCAGTCGGGAGGCCAGGTAGGCGGGGTAGCCCTCCTCGCCGGGCATCTCCTCCAGACGGCCGGACATCTCGCGCAGGGCCTCGGCCCAGCGGGAGGTGGAGTCGGCGATGACGGCCACGTCGTAGCCCATATCGCGGAAGTACTCGGCGATAGTGATGCCGGTGTAGATGGACGCCTCACGGGCGGCCACCGGCATGTCGGAGGTGTTGGCGATGAGCACCGTGCGCTTCATCAGCGTCTCGCCGGTGCGGGGGTCCACCAGCTCGGGGAACTCCCGAAGCACGTCGGTCATCTCGTTGCCCCGCTCGCCGCAGCCGATATACACCACGATGTCCACGTCCGACCACTTGGCCAGGGCGTGCTGCATCACGGTCTTGCCGGAGCCGAAGGGGCCGGGGATGGCGGCGGTGCCGCCCTTGGCCACGGGGAAGAACGTATCGACAATACGCTGGCCGGAGGACAGCGGCTTGATGGGGGGGTACTTGTGCTTGTAGGGGCGGCCCACACGGACGGGCCAGCGCTGGCTCATGGTCAGGTTGACCTCAGAGCCGTCCTCCTTGACCAGCACGGCCACCGTGTCGCGCACGGCGTACTGCCCGGCGGGGACCACGCTCTTCAGCTTGCCCTTCAGGTTGGGGGGGACCATGATCTTGTGGAGCACCACCGGGGTCTCGGGGACGGTGCCGATGATGTCGCCGCCCACCACCGCGTCGCCGGCCTTGGCCACGGGGGTAAAGTCCCACTTCTTCTCCAGGTCGATGGCGGGCACCTCCACGCCGCGGGGGAGGTTGTTGCCGTGGACCTTCTCCATGATCTTCTCCAGCGGGCGCTGGATGCCGTCATAGATGTTCTCGATCATGCCGGGGCCCAGCTCCACGCTCATGGGGGAGCCGGTGGTCACCACTTCGGTGCCCGGGCCCAGGCCGGAGGTCTCCTCGTAGACCTGGATGGAGGCGGAGTCGCCGTTCATGGTGAGGATCTCACCGATGAGGCGCTCGGGACCCACGCGGACCACGTCGGACATATTGGCGTCCGCCATGCCGGTGGCCACCACCAGGGGGCCGGAGACCTTAACTACTTTTCCCATAGGCTCTAAAACCTTCTTTCATTTAAGGTCGTTGTTATTACAGAATGTCTGCGCCAACCGCTCGTTCCACGGATTTCTTGATGTTGGCCATGCCCATGCCCAGGCTGCCCTCCTTGCCGGGTATGAGGATGATGGCGGGGGTCAGCTCGTCCTTATACCGGGCGATGTCCGCCTCCATCTGGGCGGCGAACTGCTCGGTGAGGTAGACCACCGCGTAGTCCTCCCTGGCGATGTGGTGCAGGGTAGAGCGGGCCTGCTCCACGCTGTCCACGGGGAAGACCGTCAGCCCCAGGGCCTTGAAGCCCATGACGCTGTCCTTATCGCCCAGCACGGCGATCTGATAGCTGTTAGCTGCCATTTGTCTCCCCCTTTCTTAACAGTAGGCCCGGCGCAGGCGCTGCCGGATGGTGGAGCCGTCAATGCCGGCCATGCGGCCGGTGAGGATGATGCGGATAGCGGTGGCCTCTGCCTCCCGGGCGTAGAGATAGGCCACCACGGGCTGCTCTCCAAAGGGAATCATCCGGGCCTTGGCCAGATAGTCCATCACCGCGTCGTCGCACATGCGCTCGAAGTCGGTGAGGGCGCCCCCGTTGGGGACGGCCAGGGCGGCTCCCGCCTCGGCGGCGGCCTGGAGGGCGGTGCCCTTGAACACGCGGTTCAGCTCGCTGCCCTTGACCTTTGCGATGTCCTCGGGGGACACGCTGCCCCCCTCCGCCAGCACCTGGCGCAGGAACTCGCCCCCCTTGTCCAGCCGGGCGGCCCGGACGGCGGAGCGCAGGTTGGCTCCGTCGATGAGGGCGGCGACATAGCCCTCCAGGAACTTGCTGCCGGAGGCCTTTGCCAGGGCGGTCAGCTCCTGGAAGTAGGCCCGGTCCAGGATGAAGTCGGCCTGCTGGGGGTCGCCGGAGGAGCCCAGCACCTCCCGGGCGTGGCCGATAGCCTCCCGGAACGTCTCCGCATAGGAGCGCAGGTCCTCCCGGCGGTAGTCCTCCGCCAGCGCGGCGGGGTCGTACCGCCCGCCGCCCAGCAGCAGCTTATCCTGGTCCAGCTTCAGCGCCTCCGCCTTCACCAGGGTCTTGGCGTTGTGGTAGTCGTACTTGCAGCGGAACACGTCCATCAGGGCCGGGTTGCCCACCGCCTTGCCCATGTCCTCGAACAGGGCGGCCTGGGCCTGGGCCAGCATGGCGTCCAGCGCGGAGTTGGTGACCTCGGGCAGGTCCGGGTAGCCGCACTCGCCCAGCACCTTGGCCGCGTCGGCGGCGTCCTTGGCGTCGATCATCCGCTCCATCCGCTCGAATGTGAGCAGCCGGTTTTCCAGCACCCGCACCCGGGCGGAGATGGATAAAAAGTCATTTTCTTTGATTTTTTTCACGTTTGACAAGGTTTTTCCCCCTTTCATTCCAGATTGAAAGGGGCCGGTCAGTCGAACAGCACTTTTGCCACCTCGCCCGCCAGCGCGCCGCGCTGGAGCCGGATGAGGGTGTCAAAGGTGCAGTTGACCTCCACCGCGCCGTCGCTGAGGATGAAGCCGCCGTCCATGGGGCGGGTCTCCTCGGCCAGGGTGAGCATGGCGGCGCCGCTGAGCACGGCGGACGCGCCGGTAATCACCTTGTTCAGCATGGCCTTGGTCTTGGAGGCGGAGGCGTCGGGCAGTTTGGGGGCCGCGGCCCCGGCCAGCTTTTCGTTGGCCGCCAGCACCACCGCCTTGCCCACCTGGGCCCGGTCGGGGGCGGAAAAGATCAGCTTCTCCTTGCCGGTGACGGACGCCTTCGCCGCCAGGTCCGCCAGGAAGGCCACATACTCCTCCCGGGGCAGGTCCAGCAGTTTCTTGTGGGCGGCCTGGAAGGCCTCCTCGATCACGTCCTGCTTGGCGGCCAGCACCGCCTTGCGGCACTCCATCTGAGCCGTGGAGTCCAGGTGGCGGGCGCGGGCCTCGGCGTTTTTGCGCCCCTGGGCCAGCACCTCGTCCGCCGCGGCCTTGGCCTGCGCCTGGTACTTGGCGGTGATCTCCGCCGCCTGGGCGCGGGCCTGGGCCAGCAGGGCGTCGTTTTCAGCCTTGCCGTCCTCTGCGATGCGTGCGGTAATCTTTTCAATTCCGTTCATGTATTTGGCTTACCGCCTTTCTGAAATTTGATCGGGGCCCGAATTACAGGGCGTTCATCAGCAGGAGGATGGTGCCGACCAGGGACAGAATGGCGTAGAACTCCACGATGCCGCACATGATGACGCCCTTCATGTAGTCGTCAGGCTTCTTGGCGACGATGTTGATGGAGGCGGCGGCCACGCGGCCCTGGGCAATGGCGGAGAGCAGGCCGCCCAGCATGATGGGCACGCAGGCGAACAGGACGGCCATGCCGTCAGCGACGGACAGGGTGGCGGGAGCGCCGGAGAAGAAGCCCAGGGTGAACAGGCCGAAGAAGCCCGCGGCCAGGCCGTACAGGCCCTGGGTGCCGGGGAGGGCTTGCAGGATCATGCATTTGGTGAAATGCTCGGGAGTCTCGGACAGGACGCCGGTGGCGGCCTCGCCCACCATGCCGGTGCCCTTGGCGGAGCCGATGCAGCACAGGCCAACCGCCAGAGCGAAGCCGATGAAGGCCAGGGCCTGGCCGCCTACCATCTCAAAAAATTCTACCATTTTAGTGTTCCTCCTTCAAAATATCTACATATTGGGTTTCCACTGCCAGAGGACGGAAGGGTTTGCCGCCGTCCTGATAAAAACGCCCGAAGAACTCCAGGCATTGCAGACGCATGGTATGGACATAACAGCCCAGCAGGTTAAGAACCAGACACAGCGCGTTGCCAACGATGGCTACGATGATAAAGGGGACCAGACCGAACACCGCGCCCAGGGTGTTGAACACTGAGGCGATGATGCTGCCCGCCATCATCAGCGCCATCAGGCGCAGGTAGGACAGAATATCGCTGAAATAGCCGGAAATGCCGTTGTAAAGGTCTCCGCCGAAGCCCACGATGCCGCCCAGGCCCTTGGCGCGCACGATGTTGCCCGCCAGGAGCAGCACCAGGCCCAGAACCAGCACCGCGATGCCCGCAGTGCCCAGCGCGGCGGGCATGCCCGCCACTGCGGAGCCGCAGATGGCCAAGGCCGCGCCGATCAGGATGCACCACCAGGCGATCTCTTGGGTGACGGCGTCCAGCGCGTTGCCGTGGCGGAACTTCTCCTCCATGCTGACGGCCATGCCGGTGAACACCTGGATCACGCCCATAATCATGGACCCCACCATCACCAGGATGATGTCGTTAATGGGGGTGAACAGGGGCTTCCAGAACCAGACGAAAGCGCCGGTCTCATCGTGGTAGCCCGGCATGCTGGCGGAAGCGCCTGTCAACTCAAACAGCTTGGGCAGGAAGTCGCCGAAGAGGCCGCCGGTGAGACAGCCCCAGAAGATGGACGTGATGCCGCACATAAAGAACATGGTCATCATGTTCTTGGTGCTTCCCTTGGGCTTGGCCTTCATCAGGAAGAAGGCGGTGCCCAGCACCATCAGCAGGCCGTAGCCGATGTCGTTCATCATAAATCCAAAGAAGAAGATGAAAAACGGGGCCATCAGCGGGTTGGGGTCCACGGTGTCGTAGGCGGGCATGGCGTACATCTCGGTGATGACGTTGAAGGGCTCGGTAAATGCGTTGTTTTTCAGCTTGATGGGGACCTCCGGGTACTCTTCCTTGGTGGGCTCGGCGATCTCCCAGGCGCAGCCGAAGTCGGACAGCAGCTTGCCGACCTCCCCTTCTTTGTCGGCGGGGAGCCAGCCGTCCAGGAGGAAGGCCGCGTCGGTGTCGATGAGCCGGGCCTTGTTCTGCTCCCGGCTGATCTCCTGAGCCGCCCGGTCCACGCAGCGGCGCAGCTCACCTCGCTTGCCGCCCAGGGCGGCGATATCGGCCTTGCACTGCTCCGCCTCCCGCTCTAGAGCGGCGATGCGGTTGCCCAGCTTGGCGGCGTTTTCCGCCGCCGTCCCCGTCCAGCCCCGCAGGCTGACCCGGGACGCGCCGAAGGGCCGCATGGCCTCGTTGCACTCGCCCAGCGCCGAGTGGTGGCAGATCAGCAGGAAGTACTGCAGCTCCCGGTCGCTGCCCGCCCGGATGAGCTGGGCAAGCTCGGTGGCCTGGCCCACCGCCGCCTCCATGGCGGCAAAGTCGGTTTTGAGGGGCGCGGAGCAGAAGTGGATGGGCACGGTGGCCGTTCCCTCCGCCTCCAGCGGCACGTCCAGGGGCGTCCAGGGCTCCAGCGACGCCCGCTGGGTCTGGAGCTTGGCCTTCTCCGCCGTTTTGGCGGCCAGAGCCTGCTCCGCCTCCATCACCTGGCGGGCGGCGTCCAGCCCGGCGGCATAGGCCCGGTCGCTGAACAGCTCCGCCTCGGTGACCGTGGGGAGGGGGGTGAACAGGCCGTCCTTGGCGGGGGCGTACCTCCGCAGCACCTCCAGGGCGCTGCCCAGCAGCAGGCTCTGCTCCTTTGCCTTTTCCAGCCCCGCCGAGTCCGGCTTGCCAAGGCCTGCCCACTCGGGGTCGCTCAGGTCGATGGCGGGCTCCCGGATCTCTACGCAGCCCAGGTGCTGGAGCCTGCGCAGCAGCTCCTCCCGGTCGGGGCGCAGGGCCAGCAGCCGCAGCCGTTTCATTTTGACAATGGCCATCAGCTGTTCCCTACCCTTCCGACGATCAGCCCGGCGGCCTTGTCAAGGCGCTTGCGCGCGGCCTGCTTCAGCGCCTCGCACTGAGCGGCGTTGTCGGCAAGCGTCTGCTCCGCCTTCTTTTCGGCCTGGACCTCGGCGTCGGCCAGCATGGCCTTGGCCGCCTCCTCCGCCTTGGCCCGCTGGTCCTGGACGAGCTGCCTGCCCGCCCGCTCCGCGTCCGCTACGATGCGCTTGGCCTCCTCCGCCGCCTCAGCACGCCGCTCCCGCGCGGCCTGTTCCGCCTCGGTGACCTTTTGGATGGCCTCTAAAGACATAATACTTCACCTCTCTTACTTGTGCGGGGAGAGGCGGGACACCAATCCTCCCCTCGTCTTTCACACTGATTTTACCATTCCTTTTCAAACTAATCAACCCTTGATTTGAACAAAAAAATACAACGGATCAGATTTGCCCTGCACACTTGTTTTTGCTGTTTTGTTTTGGTATAATCTAATATCTATGGAATGCGCTCCCTCCCCCGGCGGGGCGGAAAGAGGTGGTCCAATTGTATCATAAGCTGACGCGGATGCTGGCCCCCCGCATCGGGCTGTACTTCGCCGTGATGCTGGCCTTCGCGGGCGTCACCGCCCTGCTGGGGCACCGGGAGGCGGCGGTGGCGGAGCTGGTCGTGGTGGCGGCGCTGCTGGTGGCCTTTGGCCTGTCCGCCCTCCGGCGGCGGCGGGAGGCTAACCATTATATTAAGGAAATCATGGACAGCATGGATCAGGCCACCCAGGCCAGCACCCTCAACTGTCCCCTCCCCCTGGTGATGTTCCGGCCGGACACCGACGAGGTGGTCTGGTCCAACGACCGGTTCCTGCGCATCACCGGCGACCAGGAGACCATGTTCGACACCAGGCTGGCCGACCTGGCCCCCAGCTTCGACAGCCGCTGGCTGCTGGAGGGCAAGAGCGAGTGCCCCGGCGAGGTGGAGCTGAACGGGCGGCGCTACCAGGTGTTCGGCGACCTGGCCCGGCCCGCCGCAGGCGGGGAGGAGGGCCTGCTGGCCACCACCTACTGGCTGGACGTCACCGACCTGGCCGACACCCGGGACATCTACAAGGCCACCAAGCCGGTGCTGGCCCTGCTGCTGCTGGACAACTACGAGGACGTCATCAAGGGCCAGGACGAGAACATCCGCTCCGCCATGCTCAACGACATCAGCCAGCGCATGACCCAGTGGGTGGAGCAGGCTCACGGCATCTTCCTCCGGCTGGACCGGGACCGGTTCCTGTTCCTCTTTGAGGAGCAGTACCTGGCTGACTATAAGGAGGAGAAATTCTCCCTGCTGGACAGCGTCCGGGAGGTGGTCGCCCCCGCGGGCATACCCGCCACCCTCTCCATCGGCGTGGGGGTGGACGGGGACACGTTTGAGGAGCTCTACCGCTTTGCCAACCTGTCCGTGGAGATGGCCCTGAGCCGGGGGGGCGACCAGGCGGTCATCAAAAACCGCTTCACCTTCGAGTTCTTTGGCGGGCGCAGCAAGGAGGCCGAGCGGCGCACCAAGGTGAAGAGCCGGGTGATGGCCTCCGCCATGGGCGAACTGGCGGCGGACGCCTCCTGCCTCATCGTCATGGGCCACAAGTCCCCCGACTTCGACGCGGCGGGCGCCGCCGTGGGCGTGTGCGCCATCGCCCGGATGAAGGGGGTGCCCCACTATATCCTCCGGGACCATGTGAGCACCCCCGCCGACGATTTGTACGAGCGGGTGGCGAAAATGCCCCAGTACGAGGGGGTGTTCCTGGACAGCCAGGAGGCCATGCTCCGGGCGGACTCCCGCACCCTGCTGGTGGTGGTGGACACCAACCGGCCCGAGCAGGTGCAGAGCCGGGAGCTGCTGGACTCCTGCAACAAGGTGGCGGTCATCGACCACCACCGCCGGGCGGCCACCTACATCGAGGGGGCGGACCTGAACTTCCACGAGCCCTACGCCTCCTCCGCCAGCGAGCTGGTGACAGAGCTGATCGGCTATCTGATGGAGCCCAACGACCTGCTGCCCGGCGAGGCGGAGGCCCTGATGGCCGGGCTCATGCTGGACACCAAGAACTTCACCATGCGCACCGGCGGGCGCACCTTCGAGGCGGCGGCCCTGCTCCGCCGGGCGGGGGGCGACACCGGGCAGGTGCGCAAGATGTTCCAGACCAACCTGACCGACGCGGTGGCCAAGTACGGCATCATCCAGAACGCGAAAATGTACCGCCAGGACATCGCCATCGCCGCCTCCGCCCACTCCGTGGGCCGGGTGACGGCGGCCCAGGCCGCGGACGAGCTGCTGAACATCGCGGGCATCGGCGCGTCCTTTGTGCTCTACCCCGAGGAGGGGCGGGTGGTGGTGTCCGGGCGCAGCCTCAGCGACACCAACGTCCAGGTGATTCTGGAGGCGCTGGGGGGCGGCGGCAACGCCGGGGCCGCCGGGGCCCAGATCCCCGGCAAGACTGTGGAGCAGGTGCTGGAGGAGCTCCACGCCGCGCTGGACCGCTATTTCGACGGCGATGAAGAAGAGGACCGCGCACAGCCATAAGCATATTCCCGGGCTTCGTAGCCCAGACCATATTTTGGAGGAAACGAACATGAAAGTCATTTTACAGCAGGACGTGAAGGGCCAGGGCAAGAAGGGCCAGATGGTGGAGGTGTCCGACGGCTACGGCCGGAACTTCCTCCTGCCCCGGAAGCTGGCGGTGGAGGCCACCGCCGAAAACGTGAACACCATGAAGATGCAGGACAAGGCCAAGCAGGCCCGGCTGGCCGAGGAGAAGGCCGCGGCCCAGGCGGCGGCGGAGCAGCTCAAGGGCTGCCAGGTGAAGATCAGGGCCAAGGCGGGCCAGGGCGGCCGGCTGTTCGGCTCCATCACCAGCCGGGAGATCAGCGACGAGCTGAAGGCCCAGCACGGCATCGACGTGAACAAGAGCAAGATCGTGCTCAGCGACCCCATCAAGTCCTTCGGCGCCTTCGAGGTGAAGTGCAAGCTGGGCAGCGAGGTGTCCGGCGTGATTAACCTGCTGGTGATTGAGGATAAGTAAGAAGCGCGGAGAAGCGGGCAGCGAAGGAGCTTGGAGCGGAGCGAGGGCAAAAGCCCAGCCGCCGCAGAGCGGCGGGTTTTGCCCGAGACGGAGGGAAAGCGACCGAGCGTCCTGGCCGCTTCGCAGCGTGACAACAAGAAGCGCGGAGAAGCGCCCAGCCGCCGTGAACAGATACGGCGCGGCAATGCAGCCATGAAAGGAGCTGAGCATAATGCCCGGCGAAGAACTGAACGACCTCCGGCTGCCCCACTCCATCATGGCGGAGCAGTCGGTGCTGGGCTCCATGCTCATCGACGAGGCGTGCATACCCAAGGTGATTGAGCGCCTGAAGCCCGAGGACTTTTACATGAGGCAGAATCAGGACCTGTTCCTGGTGCTGCTGAGCATGTTCAGCCACTATGAGCCCATCGACCTGGTGACGGTGGTGGACCGGATGAAGCAGTTCGGGTCCTACGACGACAGCGCCACCGTCCCCTATCTCCAGCAGCTTATGGAGATTACCCCCACCTCCGCCAACGTGATGGAATACGCCGCCATCGTGGCGGACAAGGCTATGCTGCGCCGGGTGGGGGAGACCGCTGGGGAGATCATCGATATGGTCCGCACCGAGAGCGGCACCTCCGACCAGGTGCTGGAGGCCGCCGAGCAGCGCATCTTCGCCATCCGCCAGGGCCGGGCGTCCCAGAGCATGAGCCACATCTCCTCCGTCATGAGCGAGGTGTATGAGACGGTCAAGACCCTTCAGGCCCAGGGGGGCGAGTTCCCCGGCATCTCCACCGGCCTGATCGACCTGGACCGGCGCATCTCCGGGCTGAACAACTCCGATCTCATCATCGTGGCCGCGCGGCCCGGCATGGGCAAGTCCTCCCTGGCCATGAACATCGGCGCGGAGGCGGCCAAGCACTCGGGCAAAAGCGTGGCGGTGTTCTCCCTGGAGATGAGCAAGGCCCAGCTGGGCATGCGCCTGCTGGCCACCGAGTCCCTGATGGACAACAAAAAGCTGGCCACCGGCCGCATCGCCGGGGAGGAGGAGTGGGGCCGGGTGGCTCTGGCGGCGGCCAGCCTGAGCCAGGCCAAGCTCTACCTGGACGACAACGCCACTCTGTCCGTGGCGGACATCAACGCCAAGTGCCGGCGCATTGACGATCTGGGGCTGATTATCATCGACTACCTCCAGCTCATGACCTCGGCGGGCGGGCCCACCCGGCCCAGCGACAACCGCCAGCAGATCGTGTCCGACATCTCCCGCTCCCTGAAGCTGATGGCCAAGGAGCTGAACGTGCCGGTGATCTGCGCCTCCCAGCTCTCCCGCGCCAACGAGAGCCGGTCCGCCGGCCAGCGCCGGCCCATGCTGTCCGACCTGCGGGAGTCCGGCGCCATCGAGCAGGACGCGGACATCGTGATTTTCATCCACCGGGAGAGCTATTACGACGAGGATACCGAAGCCCCCAATCTGGCTGAGTGCATCGTAGCCAAAAACCGCCACGGCGAGACGGGCACGGTGGAGCTGGAGTGGAGGCCGGAATTCACCGTCTTCCGCAACCTGACCTACCGGGACGACGACGAGGACCTGTGATGGACGCCTTCCGATTTGAGCTGATCCCCCCCGGCGGCGGGGTGCTGTGCGCCCTGTCCGGCGGCGCGGACAGTATGTACCTGCTGTGCCGCCTGCTGGAGGGGCGGGAGAAATACGGCTGGACGGTGTACGCGGCCCACTTCAACCACGGCCTGCGCCCCACCGCCCAGCGGGACGAGGACTTCGTCCGGGACTGGTGCAAACAGCAAAGCGTCTCGTTCTACACCTGCCGCGATAACGTGGCGGAGTATGCCCTCCGAGAAAAACTCTCCGTAGAGGAGGCGGGGCGGATTTTGCGCTACCGTTTTTTGGAGGATATCGCCTGGGAGACAGGCTGCTATGAAAACTCCACCCTCATCGCCACCGGCCACCACGCCGGGGATAACGCCGAGACGGTGCTGATGAACCTGATCCGGGGCTGCGGCCTCAAGGGGCTCACCGGCATCCCGGAGCGCCGGGGGGACATCGTCCGGCCCATGCTGGGGGTGTCTCGGGCAGACATCCTGTCCTATTTAAATGAGCACGGCGTCCCCCATGTGGAGGACGAGACCAATACCGATTTAAATTACACCAGAAACAAGGTGCGCCACCGGCTGCTCCCCCTGCTGGAGGAGCTGAACCCCCAGGCCGCCGCCCACATTGCCGCTGCCGCCCGCCGCCTGGGGGAGGACGAGGCGGAGCTGGAGCGCCAGGCCGCCCCCCTGGCAGAGCAGGGGCTGGACATCCCGGAGGGGATGGCCGTCCCCGCCCATGTGCTGACGGACGCCCCCCGGCCCCTGGCCCTGCGGGCCTGCGCCATGCTGGCGGCCCAGGCGGGCTTGGGGAGCGGGGCGGTCCACCTGGAGGCGGTGCTGGCCCTGGCCGCGGGGGACGACCCCTCCGCCCGGATCGACCTGCCCGGCGGCAGCGTCCGGCGGCAGTACGACGTGCTGGTGTTCTCCGCCGGGCCGGACCCTGCGCCCCCCGCCCCCGCCGCGCTGGAGGAGGGGGTGCGGAGCTGGGGCGCGTGGAGCATCGCCTGCGCCCAGGCGGTCTGCCCGCCGAAGGCGTACGTCAGCCCGGCCGAATTCTATTTGCAGCCGGGGGACTACCTCATCCGCCCCCGGCGGGAGGGGGACGCGCTGACCCTGGGAAGCCGCCCCGAAAAAACGCTGAAAAAGCTGATGATCGACGAAAAGCTCCCCGCCGGGCGGCGGGACCGGGTCCCCATCCTGGCCAGGGACGGCCGGGCCGCCGCTGCGGGCGGCTTCGGCCCCGACAAACGGTATCTCGCGGAGCCGGGAGCGCCGGCCCTGCATATTATTTTAAACGCAGAGGAGAATGAGTTATGATTCATCGAGACATCCAGCAGGTCCTGTACAGCGAAGAGGAGCTCCGCCAGCGGGTGAAGGAGCTGGGATGCCAGATCACCGCCGACTATGCCGGAAAGAACCCCATGCTGATCTCCGTCCTCCGGGGGTCCTATATCTTCATGGCCGACCTGACCCGGTCCATCAACCTGGACGTGACCGTGGACTTCATGGTGGTGTCCTCCTACGGGGCGGGCACCGTCAGCTCGGGGCAGGTGGAAATCAAAAAGGACCTGTCCGACACCATCGAGGGCCGGGACCTCATCGTCGTGGAGGATATCCTGGACTCCGGCAACACCCTCTATTACCTGATGGACGTGCTCAAGGCCCGGAAGCCCGCCTCCATCCGGCTGTGCACCCTGATGGACAAGCCGGAGCGGCGCACCAAGCCCATCACCGCCGACTACGTGGGCTTCACCATTCCGGACGCCTTCATCGTGGGCTACGGCCTGGACTACGACGAGAAGTACCGCAACCTGCCCTACGTCGGGGTGCTGAAGCAGTCCGTGTATGAAAAATAAGCAAGGAGACAACTGATTTTGAAGCAGCTGAGACTGAGAAATATGCTCCTCTACATGGCGGTGGTGCTGGCCCTGCTGTGGGGACTGTCCTTCTTCACCGCCAGCGGAAAGGACCAGGTAGCCTACTCCACCGTGACGGCCTGCTTCCGGCAGGAGCAGGTCACCCGGTTCGTGGTGGACAGCCAGGGCATGCTGACCATGGAGCTCCGGGACGGCACCACCTACCGCCACGCCCTGGCGGACGTGGACGCCTTCCGGGAGGAAATGGGCCCCGTTTACCAGGAGCAGTATGAGCGGGGCGTGCTGAAAACCTATGATTTCAAGCAGAGCTTTGAGCTGCCCCTGTGGCTCATCGTTATCCTGCCCGCTGTGGCCGCCGCTGTGCTGTCCATGGTCATCTGGATGATGCTGGGCGCCCATCAGCAGTCCTCCCAGAGCGGGGGCGGCCAGGTGGGCATGAGCCGCTTCGGCCGGGCCCGCACCGTGGAGGGCGGGGACAATACCGTCACCTTTGCCGACGTGGCCGGGGCGGACGAGGAGAAGCAGGAGCTCCAGGAGCTGGTGGATTTCCTCAAGGAGCCCCAGAAGTTCATCGACCTGGGGGCCCGCATCCCCAAGGGGGTGCTGCTGGTGGGCCCGCCGGGCACCGGCAAGACCCTGCTGGCCCGTGCCGTGGCCGGGGAGGCCGGGGTGCGGTTTTTGTCCATCTCCGGCTCCGACTTCGTGGAGCTGTACGTGGGCGTGGGCGCGTCCCGTGTGCGGGACCTGTTCGACCAGGCCAAGAAGGAGTCCCCCGCCATCGTGTTCATCGACGAGATCGACGCGGTGGGCCGCCAGAGGGGCGCGGGCCTGGGCGGCGGCCACGACGAGCGGGAGCAGACCCTGAACCAGCTCCTGGTGGAGATGGACGGCTTCGCCGCCAACGAGGGGGTCATCGTGCTGGCCGCCACCAACCGGCAGGACATTTTGGACCCCGCCCTGCTGCGCCCGGGCCGGTTTGACCGGCAGGTGTACGTGGGCAGGCCGGACATGAAGGGCCGGGAGGAGATCCTGCGGGTGCACACCCGGCACAAGCCCCTGGCCGAGGACGTGGATCTGAAGGAGATCGCCAGGGAGACCACGGGCTTTACCGGCGCGGACCTGGAAAACCTGATGAACGAGTCCGCCCTGCTGGCCGCCCGGAAGGACCAGCCCTTTATCACCCTGGCCGACGTGCAGGAGTCCGTCATCAAGGTCATCGCCGGGCCGGAAAAGCGCAGCCGGGTGAAGCTCAAGGAGGACAAGCGGATCACCGCCTATCACGAGGCGGGCCATGCCGTGGTCAGCCACGCCCTGCCCACCCAGGACCCGGTGCAGCAGATCACCATCGTCCCCCGGGGGGACGCGGCGGGCATGACCATCAACCGCCCCCAGGAGGACCGGGACCACGTCACCCGCCAGCGGCTGGTGGAGACCCTGTCCACCCTGCTGGGCGGGCGGTGCGCCGAGGAGACCGCCCTGGGCTTTGTGTGCACCGGCGCGGTGAGCGATTTGCAGCGGGCCACCTCCATCGCGCGGGATATGGTGACCAAGTACGGCATGAGCGAAAAGCTGGGCCACGCCACCTTCACCTCCGGCCACGACGAGGTGTTCATCGGCCGGTCCATGGCCCAGGCCAAGCCCTACTCCGAGCAGACCGCCGCGGCCATCGACCAGGAGGTCAAGGATCTGCTGGACAGCGCCTATGCCCGGTGCAGGGAGATTCTGGAGCGGGACCGGGACAAGCTGGAGCTGGTGGCCCGGTTCCTGCTGGAGCACGAGACCATGGACGCAAAGCAGTTCCAGCTGGTATATGACGATCCGGCGGCCTTAGAATCCGCCGCAGATGAGACGCGGGAGAGCTGACGCATGGAAAACTGGGAATCCGAAGTGGATAAGGACTTGGCGGGGAGGCCGTCCCCGGACGCCGCCCCTGGGGACGGGGGGGAGCAGTCCGGGGCCAAGCTCCGGAAGGAGGCCTCCGACGGCAAGGAGCTGTACCTGAACATCCGGGTGCTGGTGGGCATGATGACGGTGTTTGTGCTGCTGTTCACCTTTGTGGCCCGGATCATCGTGGTCAGCGGTCCCTCTATGGAGAACACCCTGATCGAGGGGGACCTGATCCTGGTGTGGTCCCTGGGCTACACCCCTGAGCAGGGGGACGTCGTGGTGCTCACCCAGGAGAGCTATCAGGAGGACTCCATCGTCAAGCGGGTCATCGCCACCGAGGGCCAGACGGTGGACATTGACTACCGGGCCGGCGCCGTCTATGTGGACGGCGTGGTGCTGAAGGAGGACTATATCAAGGAGGCCATGCAGGTGCCCTCCTACGGCGAGGGGATCAACCACGTCACCGTGCCCGAGGGGTGCATCTTCGTCATGGGGGACAACCGGAACCAGTCCGCCGACAGCCGCTTCCCCGGCATTGGCATTGTGGACACGCGGTGCGTCATCGGCCACGGCCTGCTGGTGCTGTTCCCGTTCCACCACTGGAAGGGGCTGTGAGCCATGCCCGAGCTGAATTCGCGCCCCGGCGGCAGGGGGAGGTTTCCCATGAATCCAATCAACAAAAGCATATCCGGGCGAATGTCCTGGCTGGTGTGCGCCCTGGCCTCCGCCTTCGCCTGCGCCGCCCTGCGGAGGTGGCAGCTGGCCACCGCCTTTGAGGAGGGCGCCGGCCTTGCCATACCAGGGGCCCAGTCCAGCGTTATCCTCACCTGCATCCTGGTGATGTCGGCGGCCTGGTTCACCATCCTGGCCATATGCCAGCCCCTGTCCAAGCGGCCCTGGACCGTGGGACAGGCACACCGGTGGGACCTGGTGTTCCTGGACGCGGGGGACCCGGTGTACCCCATCCTGGTGGTGCTGGCGGCGTTCCTGGCCCTGGCGGCCTGCCCCGTGCTGCTGAAGCTGGGGGTGGGTCAGTGGCAGGACTATCAGGAGGCCCTGGCCGCCAAAGCCATGAACCACAATGTCCAGCTGCCCAGCAACAACGGCGCGCTGTCCATCGCTACGGCGGTGGGGGCTCTGCTGTCCTTTTTGGGGCTGCTCCAGATGGGGCGGGACGGGCTCCACGCCGGACGGCGGGGCAAGGGCGGCTTCTCCGCCGCTCTGCCTGGGGTGGCCGGGTGCGTGTGGCTGATGGAGAGCTTCCGGGCCCACGCCGCCAACCCGGTGCAGTGGGACTACGCCCCGCTGCTGCTGGCCATCGTATGCGGTATGCTGCTCTACATGGACTTCGCGGGCATGTCCGCGGGAGCGGCCCGGCCCCGGCGGCTTTTGTGGGTGTCCGCCATGACGCTGGTGCTGTCCGCCCCGGCGCTGGTGTCCGCCCTGGCGGATCAGTCCTGGGGGGATACGCTGCTGCTGGGGGCCCAGATCCTGACGGCGGTGGCCGTACTGTGGCGGCTGCCCCCCAACCTGGAAAACCCGCCCAAACTGAAAGGTATTCCCACCCCCCGGCCTGGGGAAGCAAGCATACAGGAGGAAACCACCCATGAATGACAAGAAGTTTTATATCACCACGCCGATTTACTACCCCTCGGGCAAGCTGCACATCGGCCACGCCTACTGCACCGTGGCCACCGACGCCATGGCCCGGTACAAGCGCCTGAGCGGGTACGACGTGATGTTCCTCACCGGCACCGACGAGCACGGCCAGAAGATCGAGGACAAGGCCAAGGAGGCGGGGGTTACCCCCCAGCAGTTCGTGGATAACATCGTGGCCGCCCCCGGCGGGGTGCTGGACCTGTGGAAGCTGATGAATATCAGCTATGACCGGTTCATCCGCACCACCGACGATTACCACGTTGCCGCCATCCAGAAGATATTCAAGCAGATGTACGACAACGGCGACATCTACAAGGGTTCCTACAAGGGCAAATACTGCAAGCCCTGCGAATCCTTCTGGACGGAATCCCAGCTGGTGGACGGCAAGTGCCCCGACTGCGGCCGGGAGGTGGTGGACGCCGAGGAGGAGGCCTATTTCTTCCGTGCGTCCAAGTACGCGGACCGGGTCCGGGACCTGCTGCTGAACACCGACTTCCTGGAGCCCCGGAGCCGGGTGAACGAGATGGTGAACAACTTCATCGACTGCGAGGGCGGCTTGCAGGACTTGTGCGTGTCCCGCACCAGCTTCACCTGGGGCGTGCCGGTGGACTTCGACCCCGGCCATGTGGTCTACGTGTGGCTGGACGCGCTGTTCAACTATATGACCGCGCTGGGTTATCAAAACGAAAAATATAACGATGTGGAGAAGTTCTGGCCCGCTGACGTCCACTTTGTGGGCAAGGAGATTGTCCGGTTCCATTCCATCTACTGGCCCGCGTTCCTCATGAGCCTGAATCTGCCCCTGCCCAAGAAGGTGTATGGCCACGGCTGGTTGATGCTGGACGGTGGCAAGATGGGCAAGAGCACTGGTAACGTGGTGGACCCCTATCTGCTGGCGGAGCGCTACGGCGTGGACGCCCTGCGGTTCTTCCTGCTGCGCACCTTCCCCTTCGGCTCTGACGGCAACTTTACCAATGAGCTGCTGATTCAGACTATCAACGTGGACCTGGCCAACGATTTGGGCAATCTGGTCAGCCGCACCACCGCCATGGTGGAGAAGTATTTTGGCGGCACCCTGCCCGAGAGCTCCGGAGCGGACGGGACCGAAGCCGCTTTTGCGGACAGCATTGCCCGTGTGGGAAAAGGCTCTGCGGCCGTGATGTCGTCGTCCACAGGGGAGTTCATATGGACGAGCGATCTGGAGCTGATCTGCGAAGCCGCCGGCCTGCGGAGAACCTATGAGGATCAGATGGAGCAGTTCCAGTTTCAGAACGCCCTGGACGCGGTCTTCAAGGTCGTCCAGCGGGCCAATAAGTATATCGACGAGAACGCCCCTTGGGCCCTGGCCAAGGACATGGAGGCTAACGGCCCCCGTCTGGCTCATGTGCTGTATAACCTGCTGGAAACGGTGCGCATCTGCACGGTGCTGCTGACTCCCTTTATGCCCGAGAGCTGTGAAAGGATTTTCGCCCAGATCGGCGCGGGCGCGGAGGCCCGCACCTGGGACAGCGCCGCCCGGTGGGGCGTCCTACCCGCCGGTGTGTCCGTCGCCAAGGGCGAGAATCTGTTCCCCCGCATCGACATGAACAAGGAGCTGGCCGAGCTGGAAAAGCTCCAGGAGGAGGCTCAAAAAGCGGCCCTGCCCGCCATTGAGATTGAGCCCCAGCTGGAGGAGAAGGTGGACTTCGACACCTTCTGCAAGTCCGACTTCCGGGCCGTCAAGGTGAAGGACTGCCAGAACGTGAAGAAGTCCGACAAGCTGCTGAAGTTTACCCTGGACGACGGCACGGGCGTTGACCGGCAGATTCTGTCCGGCATTGCCAAGTGGTATAAGCCGGAGGAGCTTGTCGGCAAGACACTGGTGGCCATCGTCAACCTGCCCCCTCGGAAGATGATGGGGCAGGAGAGCCAGGGCATGCTCATCTCCGCCGTCCACACCGAGCGCGGTGAGGAGTGCCTCCACCTGCTGATGGTGGACGACGCCATCCCCGCTGGGGCCAAGCTGTGCTGAACGGCGGGCCATTTTGAGAACGTGAGAAAGAAGTGAGATCACATGAAACGATTTGCTGCGCTTATCCTGGCAGTACTGCTGCTGTCCCTTGCCGCCTGCGGTGAGGACGGCCTGTCCCTGAGGCCGGGCGGCAGCGCCATTACCCCCGACGACGACGGTGTGGCCGTAGGCTATGAAGGCGACACGCTGCGCACCAGGTTTTTTGATATGACGGTGAAAAACCCCCAGACCTGCGCGGAATTTGACGGCCTGATCCCGGACAGCGGCTATCAATTCCTGACGGCGGATATCACCCTCTACAACTATACCAACGACAGCCAGCCCATGTATGACACCGATTTTAACGTGCTGTGGGAGGTTGGTGAGGGAGAAAACGTCTCCATAGAGGGCGACTATCCCTTGTATGAGGAGATCATGGACGAGGACGGCAAGTCCACCTTTACCACAAAATCGGACAAGCAGATGCCGGTGGAGTTCTTCCTGGGAATCCACGAGACCCGGACGGAGTTGCTGCTGTTTCAGGTGCCGAAAGACGTCCGGGATTTCTATATTGTGTTTGAGGAGTATCTGGATGACGGTACGGAGGAGGGCGCTGTCGGCGATATCTTTTATGTGAGGTTCAGCGCATGAACGTAGCGCTGTTTGACACCCACGCCCACTACGACGCCCGCCAGTTCGACGCCGACCGGGACCAGGTGCTGTCCGCCCTCCCTGGCCTGGGGGTGGAGCTGGTGGTCAACCCCGGCTGCGACCTGGCCAGCTCCGCCAAGGCGGTGGAGCTGGCCGGGCGTTACCCCTTCCTCTCTGCCGCCGTAGGGGTCCATCCGGAGGACTGCGGCGATTGGGCCGACGGGGACATGGACGGGCTGCGGGAGTTGGCGGCCCGGCCCAAGGTGGTGGCCGTCGGCGAGATCGGTTTGGATTACTACTGGCCGGAAAACCCGCCCAGGGAGCTCCAGCAGCGGGTGTTCCGGGCCCAGATGGCCCTGGCGCGGGAGCTGGAGCTGCCCGTCATCGTCCATGACCGGGAGGCCCACGGGGATTCCATGGACATCGTCCGGGAATTTCCGGAGGTGCGGGGGGTGTTTCACTGCTTCTCCGGCAGCGCCGAGATGGCCAAGGAGCTGGTGCGGCTGGGCTGGATGATTTCCTTCACCGGGGTGCTCACCTATAAGAACGCCCGGAAGGCGGTGGAGGCGGCCCAGGCCGTCCCCCTGGAGCGGCTGATGATCGAGACAGACAGCCCCTATATGGCCCCCGTCCCCCACCGGGGGGAGCGGAACCACTCCGGGAATGTGGTCCACATCTGCGGGAGGCTGGCGGAGCTCAAGGGGATCAGCCTGGAGCAATGTTCCAAAATTACCCTGGAAAATGGCCGGCGCTTCTTCCGAATTTAGGGATAAAAAGGGTTTTTGTGGAAGATGATGAAAATTTGTTCCGAACTTTGGCCGATTTCGGTTTTTTTTCAAAAATCCATTGACAGCATGCAAAGGAGATGCTATACTGACAATGGTTTTGATGTATGAACTGATTTGTGCCCGCCCCTTCGTACAGTCGAAAGGGCGGACTTTTTTCTTCTACTTTCAAAACGAAATTTTTTACAAATAAGGAGGAAGCAGGAAATGAATGGTACTGTGAAATGGTTCAACGCTGAGAAGGGCTATGGATTCATCACCCCTGAGGATGGCTCTGAGGACGTCTTCGTCCACTTCTCCGCCATCGTGGCCGACGGCTACAAGAAGCTGCTGGAGGGCCAGAAGGTCACCTTTGAGACCGAGCCCGATCCCCGCGGCGCCAAGGGCGTGCGCGCCACCAACGTGGTCGCTCAGACTGAGGCCTAAGATTTCCGTGAAAAAAGATCCTGCCGCAATTTTGCGGCAGGATCTTTTTATTTAGGATAGTGCTGGAAAAACTGAAAAGCGCCCAAGGGATGAAGCGCGGGCATGTTACTTCCTTTTTGGCAGCTTGTGCTTCGTGCCGTCCGGCTCCACGATATAGGTGTTGTCTAGATGGCCGATGAGGCTGGCCTTCACGTCGGCGATATATTCCTTCCGGAGGGCGTCCCGCTCCGCCAGCTCCTCCGGAGTCAGGGTTTCCCCCGCCTTCACCCGGCGGGCCAGCTCGTTGATGCGGTGGATTTTCTTCTGGTCCATTACAGATACCTCTCGATTTCGATGATGATGCGGCCCTTCCGAGACTGGCCGCCCACGGTCTTGACCACGCACTTGCCCAGCCCCCGGCAGGTGAGCACGTCCCCTTCTCCCACCGGCCGGTCCGGTTTGAGGCATTCCCGGTGGTTGACGGACACCCGGCCCCCGGCGACGGCGTCCGCCGCCTTGCCCCTCGCCAGGGAGAAGCCGCTGGCCAGCACCGCGTCCAGCCGAAGCGTGGCCACCGTGTCGTGGATCAGCTTCACCTCCAACCGGGCGGGGGTCAGGTCTGCCAGGGGGATTTCCCGCAGCTTCAGCCGATGACGCCCCGCCTGATCAAACTGGGACAGGATGATGGGGGCGGCCTCCCTCACACAGATGATCTGGGCGGCGGTTTCGCCCACCAGGATGTCCCCCACCCGCTCCCGGGTGAGCCCGATGCCCATCAGCCCGCCCAGCAGGTCCCGATGGGTCAGGTCGGCCCCGGTGGGCGGGAAAGCGGCCTCGATGGCGGACAATTCCTCTTCGGCGGTCCAGTCCTCAGGCTCCTGCCAATCGGGGAGGAACACGCACACCGTGCGCTCCGCATTTTCGTATCCGCCACAAAAGAGATAACTGGGGCCCCCGCGCGAGCCCAGCGAAGCGGGTCGCGTGGGGAGAGGACGAGCATCGGAATGAGCGAACCCATGTGCTTGCACAGGGGTGAGAGATGTGAAGCTTGCGAGGACGGGCTCCAGCGCCGCCCGCTGGGCGAGGGACAGGAACTGGGTGGCGCAGGGGATGGAGCGGTTTTGGGCCCGGGCCAGCTGGTCCAGTGCCCGGGCCAGCACCATGCGCTCGTCGGCGTCCTTGGAGAATTTGTTCAGCAGCTCGGTCTTATTCATAGCATTCCCTCACTGGCCTCAAGATAAAGGGCCGTGCCTTGGAAAAGCACGGCCCTTTTCGCGAATTTTAGTAATTCTCAGCCTTGATCTCGAAATAGGCCTGGGGGTGTCCGCACACGGGGCACACCTCGGGGGCCTCCACGCCGTACTCCAGGTGGCCGCAGTTCCGGCAGTACCACACCTTGACCTCGGAGCGCTTGAACACCTCGCTGTTTTCCAGGTTCTCAGCCAGCTTCACGTAACGCTCCTCGTGGCTCTTCTCGATTTTGGCCACAGCGTCGAAGGCGTCGGCCAGGGCGATGAAGCCCTCCTCCCTGGCAGTTTCCGCCATCTCCTTGTACATCTCGGTCCATTCCTCGTGCTCGCCCTCGGCGGCGGCGATCAGGTTCTCCGCGGTGGTGCAGATGCCGCCCAGCGCCTTGAACCACAGCTTGGCGTGCTCCTTCTCGTTGCCGGCGGTCTCCTCGAAGATGGCCGCGATCTGCTGGTAGCCCTCTTTCCGGGCCTGGCTGGCATAATAGGTGTACTTGTTGCGGGCCTGGGACTCCCCGGCAAAGGCCTTCCACAGGTTGGCTTCGGTTTTGCTGCCCTTGAGCTCCATGATGTATTCCTCCTAATGTGATATGTTATGAGTGTTTTAAACTTTTGTCTTTTCATGATTCTCTTAATGAGAATCATTCTTGTTTAAGCATAGCAGAGACCAGAGGAAAAAGCAAGCCCTTTTTTAGCTTTCCAGTAATTTTTCTTGGCGGGCTATACCACCCGCTTCTGGGCGTTGTAGAGCTGGGCGTATTCCCCGCCCGCCGCCAGCAGCTTTTCGTGGGTGCCCTCCTCCAGAATGTGGTTCTCGTCCACCACGATGATGCGGTGGGCGGAGCGGATGGTGGACAGCCGGTGGGCGATGATAAGGGTGGTGCGGCCCCGGGCCAGCTCGTCAAAGGCGGACTGGATGCGGGCCTCGGTGACGGAGTCCAGGGCGGAGGTGGCCTCGTCCAGGATGAGGATGGGCGGGTTTTTCAGGAAGATGCGGGCGATAGACACCCGCTGCTTCTGTCCGCCGGACAGCATTACCCCCCGCTCCCCCACGTAGGTCTGAAAGCCGTCCGGCATGGACATGATATCGTCGTAAATCTCCGCCCGCTTGGCCGCGTCCGCCACCTCCGCTTCGGTGGCGTCGGGGCGGCCGTAGCGGATGTTCTCCAGGATGGTGCCCGCGAACAGGAACACATCCTGCTGGACGATGCCGATGTTGTGGCGCAGGGAACGCTGGGTTACCTCCCGCACGTCCTGGCCGTCCACCAGGATGCGGCCGCCCGTCACGTCGTAGAACCGGGGTATGAGCTGGCACAGGGTGGATTTGCCGCCTCCGGAGGGGCCCACCACCGCCACTGTCTCCCCCTTGGGGATGTGGATGGACACGTGGTCCAGCACCTCGGGGCCGTCGTCGTAGTGGAAGGACACGTCGTCGATGAGAATATCGCCCTCCGCCTTGCCCATGGGCTTGGCGCCGGGAGCGTCCTGGACGGCGGGCTCCACCCGCATCAGCTCCACGAAGCGCTTGAAGCCCGCCATGCCGTTGAGGAACTGCTCCACAAAGGCCGCCAGCTTGCGCACCGGGGTGAGGAAGGTGGAGATATACAGGATAAAGGCGCTCAGCCCCACGAAGTCCAGCTCGCCCCGCATAATGAAATAACCGCCCGCCGCCACCGTGAGCACATTCATGGCGGGCAGGGCGAACTCCAGTCCCGCGTGGTAGATGCCCATGGCCTTGTAAGAATCCCGCTTTGCCTTTTTGAACAGCTCGTTGGACTGTTCAAATTTTTCCGTCTCCTGCTCCTCGCTGGCAAAAGCCTTGGCGGTGCGCATGCCGGAGATGGCGGACTCCAGCTGGCCGTTGATCCCCGCCATGTTCTGCTTTACCCGCACCGAGGCCGCCACCATCCGCCGGCGCTGGATGATGGTGAAGATCACGAAGATGGGCACCACGGCAAAGACGATGAGGGCCAGCTTCCACTGGATGGTGAGCATCAGGCAGAAGGCGCCGGCCAGAGTGACCACCGAGATGAACAGGTCCTCGGGGCCGTGGTGGGCCAGCTCCGTGATCTCAAACAGGTCGTTGGTGGCCCGGCTCATGAGTTGGCCGGTGCGGTTTTTGTCATAGAAGGAGAAGGACAGGTCCTGCATGTGCCCAAACAGGTCCCGGCGGATATCGGCCTCAATGCGCACCCCCATCATGTGGCCCCAGTAGGTGACGATGAAGTACATCACCGAACGCAGGGCGTAGGCCGCCAGGAGTATGGCCATGACGGCGAAAAAGGCGGTGAACATGTTCTGGGGCAGCAGGCGCTCCATGGCCTCCTTGGACGCCCAGGGGAAGGCTAGGTCCACCAGGGCGATGCCCAGGGCACAGCACATATCCAGAATAAACAACGGCAGATGGGGCTTATAATAAGACAGGAAGATGGGGACATACCCCTGCTGGAAGCGGTTGGAAGCCATGGGAAGACACTCCTTTTACAATGTTCCTAATGTGATTAAACAATTAGTTTAGCTGAAAACTTTGGGCTTGTCAACATCGGAAAGTTGGCCTATAATAATGTGCCAGGCAGGCGCGCGGCTGTGCGGAAAAGAAAAGGATTCTGCGGCGCGGCCCAGACGCTGGCGGTTCAATGATCGTTGAAGGAGGTCTTTCCATGGAATACACACAGCTCTCGTGGCATGACCGGGGTCAGCTCTGGCTGCGGCTGGGGCTGCGGGGCGCTTTGACCCTGGGGGCGGCGGCCCTGCTGATCTGGGTGGGCCTGCCCCTGCTGTCCCTGCTCAGCCCCTTTGTGCTTGCTCTGGTGCTGGCCTGGGTGCTCAACCCGGCGGTGCGCTGGCTCCAGCGCAGGACCAAGGTCTCCCGCAAGGTCCTTTCCATGGTGCTGGTAATCCTGGTGTTCGCCGTCATCGGCGGCGTGCTGTTCGGCCTGGGCTGGATGGCGGTGGACCAGGTGCGTTCCCTGTTTGACAACCGGCAGTCCGTGCTGGACGATCTGCTGGGCGGCCTGCTGGGGGTGGTGAACAGCGTGCAGCGCTTTTTGGCCGGGCTCAACGGCGTGGTGCCCGAGGAGGTCATCACCACCAGTGAGGATCTGATCAACACCCTGGTGGGCTGGCTTCAGGGGTTGGACTTCTCCGGCTGGTTCGCCCAGATGGCGGGGCAGGCCCCCTCCATGGTCACCAACCTGTCCGGCTTTGCGGTGGCGCTGGTGGTATTCATGATGGCCAGCTACTTTATCACAGGGGACTACCCCCGGCTGCGCTTCGAGCTCACCGACCGGGTGCCCATGGTGGCCCGGGACTTCTGCCGCTCGGTGAAGGACATCTTCATGAGCGCCTTCGGCGGCTATGTAAAGAGCCAGCTCATTCTGTCCGCCGGGGTGTTCGTCATCCTCACCGTCGGCTTCCTCCTCATGGGCCAGCCCTACGGGCTGCTGCTGGCCTTCGGGCTGGCGGTGCTGGACTTCATCCCCATCATCGGCGCGGGCACCGTCATGGTGCCCTGGGCGGTGGTGGATATGGTGCTGATGCAGTTCGGCGAGGCGGCGGCGCTGATGGCGGTGTGGGGGGTCATCGTGGTGTTCCGCCGGGTGGCTGAGCCGAAAATCCTGGGCGACCAGACCGGGCTGTCCCCCATCCTGTCCCTGGTGGGCATCTACGTGGGCATGGAGGCCGGGGGCGTGCTGGGTATGGTGGTGGGGCCGCTGCTGCTGCTGGTATGCATCAACCTGGCCAAGCTGGGCATTTTCCGCCCCCTGCTGGACGACCTGGCCCTGGCCGCGGGGGATATCAACGCCATTCTGCGCTCCGGGCGGAGGGTGGACGGCCCCGGCGGGAAGTGACAGGGCTCCCCCAGGCGGGGAAAGCCCTTTTTCAGCGTCATTTCAGCATAAGTTCAAAATCATTTCCAGCCAGTGACATACTTTGGACATAATTATAGCGTATTGTATCATCAGCGACGGGGGAGCGGCACAGATACAGCCGCCCCGGCTATGAAAATGTTCCGAAATGTGGAATTGGAAAGGAGAAATTTCCGTGAACGATCAAAACGGTTTTGACAACAACGGCGTTTACCACTACAACTACACCTCCCAGCACTCCGACCCATGGGACCGCGCCCAGCAGATCCCGCCCAGCCCACCTGAGGCCCCCAAAAAGAAAAAGGGCGGCGCGGGTAAGGCGGTGGCCCTGGTGCTGTGCTGCGCCCTGGTGGGGGGCGGCGCGGGCGTGGGCGGCGCGGCGGCCTATGACGCGCTGAACAGCGCCCCCAGGAACGAGACCGTTATCTACCGCAACGAGGTGGACCCCACCGCCGTGCAGGTGAAGCAGGCCAACGGCCTGACCCCCATGAGCCTCAGCGAGATCAACGCCGCCTACGCCGACTCCGCCGTTTGTATCTCGGTCCAGGCGGTGACCCAGCAGGGCTGGTACCAGTACGAGACCTCCGGCGCGGGCTCCGGCTTTATCATCAGCCAGGACGGCTATATCGTCACCAACTACCATGTTATTGACGGGGCCAATTCCATCAAGGTCACGCTGAACAACGGCGAGACCTATGACGCCAAGCTGGTGGGCGGCGAGGAGCTCAACGACGTGGCCGTGCTGAAGATCGACGGCATCTCCGGGCTGAAGCCCGTGGTCATCGGCGACTCCGACGACCTGGTGGTGGGCGAGACGGTGTGTACCATCGGCAACGCCCTGGGCACCCTGTCCTTCTCCATGACCTCCGGGGCGGTGTCCGCCACCGGGCGATCCGTCACCATGAGCGACGGCACCGTGATGAACATGATCCAGACCGAGTGCACCATCAACTCCGGCAACTCCGGCGGCCCGCTGTTCGACAGCTACGGGCGCGTGGTGGGCATCACCTCCGCCAAGCTCAGCAACAACGGCCAGTCCTCCCAGGCCGCCATTGAGGGCATCGGCTTCGCCATCCCCATCAACGACGTGATCGACATCATCACCGACTTCATGCAGTACGGCTATGTCACCGGACGGCCCTACATGGGCATCTTGCAGCCCGCCACCGTCACCGACCAGTGGAAGCAGACCTTCGGCTGGCCCGGGGGCGTCTACGTCAACGATGTGGACCCGGGCTCCTGCGCCGAGACCGCCGGCATCCGCCGGGGTGACATCATCACCAAGATGGGCGACACCGAGATCACCGACGCCAACCAGATGGTGTCCGTAAAGAACAGCTACAAGGCGGGGGACACGGTGACCATCGAGGTATACCGCTCCGGCGAGACGCTGAAGCTCACCCTCACCTTTGACGAGCAGGAGAACACCCCCCAGAGCTCCAGCAGCCAAAACCCCGACCCCGTGCCCACCTCCAACGGCGGCTATAACTACCAGTATCCCGGCTACGGGAACGGAAACGGCAATTACTACGACCCCTTTGACAGCTTCCCCTGGAGCTACTTTTTCGGCAGATAATACCGTTCTCATATTAAAAAAGCGGTCCGTGGGCAAATCCCACGGGCCGTTTCCTTGTCACGCTGCGCCTGTTCGCGACGCGATCTAAGCCCTTCGACTCCGGGAAAATCCCTCCAGGGCCTTTGCCCCTTCCGGGGTTTTCCCTGCGCTCCGGTCTTAGTCCGCTGCTTACGACGGCTCCGCGCTTCTTGTCACGCTGTCAGCTCGGCGATTTCCCGCTCCGCCTCGCCCCGGGTGTCCGCGGAAAAGCAGAACGCGCCGTTTAAATAAACCTCCACATGGCCTCTTACAAATTCGATCTCATACATTTGGGACACTCCTTTCGGCTGGGGAATTGCTGTCTCCCCTGTTTTCTGAGGTCAGTATAGCCGAAATAAGGTCCCATAAACCGGCACTAATTAAGCCCCTCTCCACAGGAGAGGGGCTTTTTTCAAAGCGTGATGACCGGCACGTTGTGGGCCTTGGCCCATTCCGCCTCCCGGCTGTGGCAGGAGAAAAGGAGAATCTGACGGTCTGCCCCCTGCTCCTGCAGAAGCTCCAGAGCCAGGGCCATACGCCTGTCGTCAAAGGCGGCCAGCGCGTCGTCCAGCACGACGGGCGCACCGGGTGCCGTCAGGGTGCACACCGCCAGCCGGACGGCTAAGTAGAGCTGCTCCCCCGTACCGGTGGACAGCGCCAAAGAGGTGCGGGGCAGGGCGCTGCCCTCCCCCGCCGCCTGGGCGGAGAAGTCACGGGCCAGGGTGAGCCGGGGCCAGCGGCCACCGGTGAGGGCGGCGAACAGCTCCCCCGCCTTCTGGTTCAGCGCCGGGGAGAAGCGCTGGCGCAGGGCGTCATTGGCGGAGGACAGCGCTTCCAGCGCCACCGTGAGGGCGTCGTATTCCTCCAGACGCCGGGTGAGCTGGGCGTCCAGCTCGCCGCGGCGGGCCTCCAGGTCCTCCGCACCGCCCATGTGGGCCAGAGCGCCCTCGGTCCGGGCCAGCTCGTTCCGGACGCGGGTCAGCTCCCGCTCCACGCCGCTGAGCTGGGCGGCGGTGGCGGTTTTGGACTGGGGGGGCGGGTAGAGCATCTCCAATGTGTCAAACAGCCGCCCCCCCTGGGCGGCCAGGTCGTCCACCCGGCGGCGGGCGGCGGCCTCGGCGGCCTGGGCCTGGGCCGCTTTTGCCAGCATTTCCCGGTATTCCGCCGCTTGGGACAGCAAATCCCCTGCCTCGGGAACGGGGACGGGCCGGCAGGCCGTCCGCTCGTCCTGGGCGCGGCGGATCAGCTTCCGGCCATGGAACAGGCAGAACATGCAGGCCAGCACCGCCGCACCGGCAAGCGCGGCCATCAGCCAATGGCTGGCCAACAGCTGTGCGGCCATCATCAACAGCATACCCGCGCCCAGCGCCCCGCCCACCAGCATCTCCATCCGCCCGGTGCCGTGCTGCTTTTCCGCCTCTGCCCGCCGGGCCTCCCGGCGGCGGTTTTCCTCCTCGGCGGCCTCCCGCGCGTTTTGCTTCTCCTGGGCGAAGGTCCACGCCTCCTCCCCGGTCATGGCACCGAATACCGGGTGGGGCCTGCCCTCGGGGACTGCGGCCTTGGCCTTCTCCCACTCCGCGTATGCCTCGGCGTAGCGGCGGTTGAGTTCGTGCTTCTCAATCCGCGCCCAGATCTCCAGGTCGGCCCGGAGCTGCTTCTGCTGTCCCTCCAAACGGGCCAGCTCTTCTTCCGCCTCCAACCTGCGGCGGCAGGCCTGGTCCATCTCCCGGAGCGCCCCGTCCAGCTGGGACTTTTCCTCCTCCAGCTGGGGGATCAGGCCGTTGGCCCGGTTGGCCCGGCGGCGGTTGCGCCAGTCCTTCAGGGTGCGCTCCACGGCGGAGTAGGACACGTCCTCCTGCCCGGAGGTGGCCAGGGCGGACACCCGGGCCTCCAGCTCCTTGCTGGCTCCGATGGCCGCGCCCCCCTGGCCCACAAAGGCGGAGCGGAGATAGACCTCCCTGCCCACCCCGGTGAGCTGTTCGCCCGCGTTGGCGGCGGTGAGGCCGGGAACCGGGTCTCCGGAGGCGGTGTACACCGCCTCAAACCCGCCGAAGGGGTTGGTGCGGGTAGGGAAGCGGCGGATGGTCACGTCCCGGCCCTGCCACTCGACCTGCATCTCCCCGGACATGGGGGCCCCCGACCAGGGCAGGTAGCGGGTTTTGTCCGCCAGGAAGCCGGTCTTGTCCCGCTCCCGGGTGTCGATGCCGTAGAGCATGGCCTTCAAAAAGCCCGCCCAGGTGGATTTGCCCGCCTCGTTGGGGGCGGTGACTACGGTAAGGCCCTCGCTGGGCTCCAGGACGGCGCTGTCCAGAGCGCCGAAGGTGGCGGTCATTTTCTTGATCCTCATAGCCGGATATCCTCCCCTCCCTCCAAGGCGGCCAGACCAAACCGGGCGGCCAGCAGGAGCTTTTCCCGTTCCGTCTCATCGGCCTCGTTCAGGCGGGCGCGCATCTCCCGCAGGAACAGGCCGGTGAGGGTTTCCTCCTCCGCCCTGGCCCACAGATCGCTGGGCAGGGTGGTGCGGTCCTGCAGCTCCACGTGGAAGAAGCGGGACGCGGCCTGGGCGGTGAGGGCGGGCAGGTCCGGGGCGAAGGGGCTCTCCCCGGAGAGGAGAAAGCGCACCAGATTCGGGCTCTCGCCCTGGGACATCCAGGCTGTAAAGTCATCTAAGCTGACAGTCTCAATGCGGTACTGCCGCCGGCAGATGGGGACGAATTTTGCCGCGACAGGCTGTACTCCCAGGTCAACGGGGGTAAACGTTGGGCCGTCTGGGGAGGAGACAACCAGCCGGGCGGATTCGCCAAAGGACACGATAAGCGCCCCCTTGGGGCCCAGCTCGTCAAAGCCCCGCCCCTCGGGGCAGCCGGGATAGGCCCAGAGGGTCCGGCCCGCTTTGCCGCTGCCGGCGGCGTGGACATGACCCAGGGCGGCGTAAGCCGCGCCGCTGCGCTCCAGCGACTTGGGGTCAATGGGAGCGTAGCTCCCCACCAGCCCCACCTCGCCGTGGACGCACAGCAGATGGAGCCGCCCGTCGTCCGGGGCGGTGAAGCCGCGCAGCGGGTCGTCCTCCCGGCGGGGGGCTGTGAAGGCGCAGCCGTGGACCACGCAGTTCAGACCAGGCAGCTCAAAGCCCTGCATCTCAGGGGCTGTAAAGATATATACGTTGTCAGGCCACGAAGCGGCGGCGTAGGGCGATTTATTATGGTAGCAGTCGTGATTTCCCGGCGCGATGAACACAGGCGCCGCCATGTCCTCCAGGGCCTGGGCCAGCGCCCGGACGGTCTCCGGGTACACCCGTGCGCCGTCGAACAGGTCGCCGGGGAGAAGGACCAGGTCCACTCCCTCTTCCTTTGCCAGCGCGGCCAGCCTGGCCGGGATTTCCCGCAGCTCCCGGCGGCGCAGAGCGCTTTTTTCAGGGCTCAGCCCGGACAGGGGGGAGTCCAGGTGAAAATCGGAGGCGTGAAGCAGTTTCATATTCTTTCTCTCCATCCATCAATGCTTTGGCGGCCGGATAAATACGGTACAGATTACAGATTTGGTTCGTCAGCGGTCTAAAAGTTCTTTTTCGGTTCCTTTTTCTTTGGAGAAAAAGGAACTAGGTGATGTCCACGCGCTGGACGCCTGCGCAGCGTTTTGTGTCCGTGTCGATCTCAAACAGCACCGAGTTCAGCTTGCAGGGCCCTGGGGCGGGTTCAAACCGCCGGGGCAGTCCGCCTAAAAAGCGGTTGATGGCCTGCTCCGGTTTGATGCCGATGACCGACTGGCTGGGGCCGGTCATCCCCAGATCGGTGACAAAACCCAGCCCCTGGGGCAGCACCTGACAGTCGGCGGTGGGCACGTGGGTGTGGGTGCCCCACAGGGCCTGGACCCTGCCGTCCAGATACCAGGCCATGGCCCCCTTCTCGCTGGTGGCCTCGGCGTGGATGTCCACAAGGGTGAGGTCGGCGTCATCGGACTTCAAAATCTCATCCATCTTAGTGAAGGGATTGTCGAAATTGGAGTCCATCTCGCACCGCCCAATCAGGTCCACCACCCGAATGCGCAGGCCCCGGGGGCCGTCAAACACCCCCCAGCCCCGGCCGGGAGCCCGGGCGGTGTAATTGGCGGGGCGGATGAGATAGGGATTGTTCTCCATGTATTTAACGATTTGTTGTTTATCCCATGTGTGATTTCCCATCGTTATCACGTCCGCCCCGGCGGAGAAGATGGCGTCCGCCTGCTGGGGAAGCAGGCCGTTGCAGGCGGCGTTCTCCCCGCACACCACGGTGAAATGAACGCCGTGGAGCTTGCGCAGGGAAGGCAGGTGGCGGCAGAGGATGTCCACCCCGGAGTCCCCCACCACGTCGCCCACGGCCAGTACATGAATGTTCATTGCGGCACCTCCGTAAAATGATGAGAGGGAGAGGGCTTTGCCCGCTCCCTCGCTGCCGCAAGCTCGGTATTGCCCGCCCTGCCGCAGTGGCAGGGCCCGTTCACTTTGCTGCGGCTTCTCTTCCCCACGCGGCCCGCTCTGCCGGGCCCGCATGGGGGCCTCGTCAATTTTCCTGGCCCACCAGCATGAGACAGCCGTCCTCGTCGTATTTCAGCAGCTGGATATCCGCCCTGGTGTTCCGGGCGATGTCCCGCATTTTCACCGACTCCGTTACGGAGGCCATCAGCGTGTAGGACACGCCGTGCTTCTTCGCCCGGCCCGTGCGGCCGATGCGGTGGATATAATACTCCTGCTCGTCGGGCACGTCGTAGTTGAACACCGCGTCCACATCGTCGATGTCCAGCCCACGGGCCGCCACGTCGGTGGCCACCAGAACCCGCAGCCTGCCGTCCTTGAAGCGTTTCAGGGTCTGCTCCCGCACCCGCTGCGGTATATCCCCGTGGATGGCCTCGCAGGAAATGCCCCGCATTTTCAGCAGACCCGCCAGACGGTCCGTCATGTTCTTGGTGTTGCAGAAGGCGATGGCCCGGTCGTAGCCGCCGTTGTTCAGCAGGGCCACCATCGTATCCAGCTTCTGCTCCCGGCCCATCAGCTCGATGGTGTACTGCTGGATGTCCGGGCGGTTTTCCTCCACCGGGCGGACGGTGATCTCCGCCGGGTCCCGCTGGTACACCCAGGAGATATCCATAACTTCCCGTGATATTGTGGCAGAAAATAACCCTAGGTTTCGCCGCTGGGGCATCTTGTCCAGAATCCGTGTCACATCCTGGATGAAGCCCATATCCAGCATCCGGTCCGCCTCGTCCAGCACCACGGTCTGCACCTTATCCAGCTTGACGGTGCGCCGCTTCATGTGGTCCATCAGGCGTCCCGGTGTGGCAACCACGATCTGGGGCCGGGTCTTGAGCTGGGTGAGCTGCTTTTCAATGGGCTGGCCGCCGTAGAGGCATACCGTGCGGACCCCCTCCCGGAAGGTGCACAGGTCCCGCAGCTCATCCCGGATCTGGATGGCCAGCTCCCGGGTGGGGGCCAGGATCAGGGCCTGCACCGCGTCCGACGACCGGTCGATGTGCTCCACCATGGGGATGCCGAAGGCAAAGGTCTTGCCCGTGCCGGTGGGGGCCTTGGCCACCACGTCCTTCCAGTCCATAAAATAGGGGATGGCCCCGCCCTGGATGGGGGTGGCCTGGGTGAAGCCCTTCTTGTCCAGGGCCTTCATGGTGGCTTCGGAAAGCCCCATATCCTTATAATAATAGGTCTCTTGTACCTGCGCGCCGTTGATTTCCATACAGCCGTTCCTCTCAGTATAAAAATTCGCCGTTTCCTGTTGGCACGCTGCGCCTGCTCGCAACGCGCGGCTTCCCTAGGGGCAGGCCGAGGGCTCGCTGCCGCCCTGCCGCGCGTTCTGGCGCTCCACCAGATCGGCCAGGGTGGTTCCGTCCACCACCGCGGACACCGCCTTGTGGATGTCCTGCCACAGCTCCACCGTGACGCAGTCGCAGCTGTGCTCACAGTAGCCGCCGTCGGTGGCGCACTCCACCGGGGCCAGGTCTCCCTCCAGGGGGCGCAGGATGTCGCCCACCGAATATTCCTCCGGGCTGCGGGTGAGCAGGTAGCCGCCCCCCGCGCCCCGCACCGAGCGCACCAGCCCCGCCCGGGTCAGGGGCGTGACGATCTGCTCCAGATATTTGTCGCTGAGCTGCTGCCGCCGGGCCGCATCCCGCAGGGAAACCGGGCCGTCCTGCGTGTGCTGAGCGATATCAACCATCAGACGAAGGGCGTAGCGCCCCTTCGTGGAAATCTTCATGGAAGTCCCCCCATTCATCCCATTATAAATTACCATATTTTCGATAGGAATTCAAGGCCAAATGACTCTGTTAAGAGTTTGGCAATTTTTGATCAAGATTTCAGCACAATTTCCCTTGCGTTTGAACTTCAACGTGGTATAATATTTCTGCATGATTCGGCGTTCCCACGTTTTCCGTGGTTCGGAACGGGGGAACGCCGTCTGTCGCCTGCGCCGGTTTCGAGCCAGCCCTGCGCGGCGCGGCGGAGCTTTAAGAAATAAAAAGAGGAGGAGACATTGTGTTCAGTGGCAAATTGCATGGCATCCATGCGCCCCACCGGAAAAACACGGTGGACAGCGTGCCAACGCGCCTGCCGGTGCCTCCGATGATCACGGTGCCCATGTCCATGAACATCGGCGCCCCGGCCAAGCCTGTGGTCAAGCCGGGGGACGAGGTGAAGGTGGGCCAGATGATCGCGGAGGCGGGCGGGTTCATGTCCGCGCCCATCTACTCCGGCGTGTCCGGCAAGGTGAAGCGGCTGGATGAGATCGTCAGCTCCAACGGCCGGTTCGACACCGTTATCGTCATCGAAACCGACGGGGAGCAGGCCGTGTGGGAGGGCGTCAAGCCCCCCGTGGTCACCGACAAGGACAGCTTTGTGGAGGCGGTGCGCCAGTGCGGCTGCGTGGGCCTGGGCGGCGCGGGCTTCCCCACGTCGGTGAAGCTGAACGTGGACCCGGACCGGGTGCACAACATCATCATCAACGGCGCGGAGTGTGAGCCCTACATCACCTCCGACACCCGCACCATGATCGACAGCGCGGACGACGTGATCTACGGGGCCCAGCTGCTCCAAAAGTATTACACCGCCGACCGCATCGTCATCGGCATTGAGGACAACAAGCCCCAGTGCGTGAAGATCATGCAGGAGGCGGGCAAGGGCGTGCCCGGCTTCGAGGTGGCCTCCCTGCCCGCGCTGTACCCCCAGGGCGGCGAGAAGGTGCTCATTTACAACACCACCGGCGAGGTGGTCCCCGAGGGCAAGCTGCCCATCGACGTGGGCGCCATCGTCATCAACTGCACCACCCTGGCCGTCATCGCCAAGTACATCAAAACCGGCATGCCCCTGGTGGAGAAGGTGGTCACTGTGGACGGCTCCGCCGTGGCCAACCCCCAGAACGTCATCGTCCCCGTGGGCACCCCCATCCAGAATGTGCTGGACTTTGTGGGCCTCAAGTGCGAGCCCAAGAAGGTGCTCTACGGCGGCCCCATGATGGGCACATCCGTCCCCAGCCTGGAAAACCCGGTGATGAAAAACACCAACGCCATCCTGGCCTTCGACGAGAAGGACGCCGCGGACCCCGTCCCCTCCCCCTGCATCCGCTGCGGACGGTGCGTGGGCCACTGCCCCTTCAACCTGATGCCTGCCGCCATCGAGTCGGCCTATAACAACAACGAGCCGGTGACCCTGAAGGCGCTGAAGGTGAACCTGTGCATGGAGTGCGGCTGCTGCTCCTTCAGCTGCCCCGCCCGCCGGCCCCTGGTGCAGGTGAACAAGCTGGCCAAGGCCATGCTGAACAAGTACAACGCCGAGCAGAAGGCCGCCGCGGAGAAAAAAGCGGCCAAGGAAAAAGAAAAGGAGGCGGTCTAAATGAACAACATGATCGTTTCCGTCAACCCCCATGTCTACGCCAAGGATACCACCCAGACCATCATGCGGGATGTGCTCATCGCCCTGTTCCCCGCCGTGATCGCGTCCATCATCTTCTTTGGCGTGCAGGCCCTGCTGGTGGAGGTGGTCTGCGTGGCCGTGGCCGTGGCGTGCGAGTGGGCCTTTGAGAAGATCTGTAAGAAGCCCGTCACCATTATGGACCTGTCCGCCGCCGTCACCGGCCTGCTGCTGGCCCTGAACCTGCCTGTGGAGATCCCCCTCTGGCAGGCTGCCTTCGGCGCGTTCGTGGCCGTCGTGGTGGTAAAGCAGTTCTTCGGCGGCATCGGCCAGAACTTCGCCAACCCCGCCATCACCGCCCGCGTTATCATGCTGGTGGCCTTTGCCGGCACCATGACCACCTGGAAGGTCCCCGCGTTTACCGACGTCACCTCCGCCGCTACCCCTCTGGCCGTTATCGCCGGCAGCGAGGGCACTCTGCCCACCCTGCTCCAGATGTTCCTGGGCGCCCGGGGCGGCTCCATGGGCGAGACCAGCTGCCTGGCCCTGCTCATCGGCGGCGTCTACCTCATCTGCCGCCGGGTGATCTCCTGGCACACCCCTGTGGCCTTTATCGGCACCGTGTTGGTGCTCACCGCCCTGCTGGGTCAGCAGCCGCTGTACCAGGTCATGGCGGGCGGCCTGTTCATCGGCGCCATCTTCATGGCCACCGACTACACCACCTCCCCCCCCACCCCCGCCGGCAAGCTGATTTTCGGCGTGGGCTGCGGCCTCATCACCGTGCTCATCCGCGTGTGGGGCAATTTCCCCGAGGGCGTGTCCTTCTCCATCCTGCTGATGAACATCCTGAACCCGTACATCTGCGACTGGACTAAGACGAAACCGTTTGGAGGTGTGCAGGCATGACAAAAGCAAAATCCAATGTGATGACCGACTTCGGGGCCCCCATCATCGTGCTGGTCCTGATCTGCGCCATCATGAGCGGCCTGCTGGCCCTCACCAACAACATCACCGCCCCCATCATCGAGGAGGCCGAGCGCAGGGCCAACGAGGCCGCCCGGCTGGAGGTCCTGCCCGCCGCCGACGGCTTTGAGGAGCTGAAAGCAGAGGGCCTGCCCGCCGCCGTCACCGGAGTCTATAAGGCCAGCAACGGCGCGGGCTACACCTTCTCCATCACCGCTGAGGGCTACGGCGGCAAGAACACCCTGAAAATGGCCGTGGGCATCGACGCGGACGGCAAGATCACCGGCACCAAGGTCCTCTCCCAGAGCGAGACGCCGGGACTGGGCGCCAAGATCGTGACGGACGCCAGCTTCTCCGCCCAGTTCCCCGGCAAGGACGCCTCTTATGTGTCCGACATCAAGAACATCGACACCATCAGCGGCGCCACTCGTTCCTCCAACTTCTACCGTCTGGCTTTGACCTACGCCTTTGAAGCCTTCGACCTGGTAAAGGAGGCTGCCTGATATGAAAAATAATAAGCTGCAAATTCTGACCAACGGCATCATCAAGGAGAACCCCATCCTGGTGCTCATCCTGGGCACCTGCCCCTTCCTGGCGGTCACCACCCAGGCGTCCAACGCCATCGGCATGGGCGCGGCGGTCACCTTTGTGCTGCTGTGCTCCAACATGATGATCTCCCTGCTGCGCAAGGTCATCTCCGACAAGGTGCGCATCCCCTGCTACATCGTGGTCATCGCCTCCTTCGTCACCCTGGTGCAGATGATCGTCAAGGCTTTCCTGCCTGCTCTGGACGTGGCCCTGGGCCTGTACCTGCCCCTGATCGTGGTCAACTGCATCATCCTGGGCCGGGCCGAGATGTTCGCCAACAAGAACGGCATCCTTGACTCCGCCCTGGACGCCATCGGCATGGGCGTGGGCTACACCCTGGCCATGCTGGCCATGGCGAGTATCCGTGAGATCTTCGGCGCGGGCACCTGGTTCGGCATCGCCCTGCCGGTCCTCAGCGAGAACAACATCTCCATCATGACCATGGCCCCCGGCGGCTTCGCCATCTTCGGCATCCTGATTGCCATCATCAACAAGGCCAGCAACGGCAAGGCCATCAAGAAAAAAGACTTCAGCTGTGAGGGCTGCCCCAGCGCCGCGGCGTGCAACGGGCAGAACTGCGCTGAGAAGAGGGAGGCTGCCGCGAAATGAAAGAAATGCTTGCCATCGTCATGGCCGCTATCCTGGTCAACAACTACGTGCTGAGCCAGTTTTTGGGCATCTGTCCCTTCCTGGGCGTGTCCAAAAAGCTGGACCAGGCCGCCGGCATGAGCGTGGCCGTCATCTTTGTCATGCTGCTGGCAACTGCGGTCACCTACCCCATCCAGTACTTCGTGCTCAACAACCTGGGGCTGAAATATCTCCAGACCATCGTGTTCATCCTGGTGATCGCCGCCCTGGTGCAGCTGGTTGAGATCATCCTGAAGAAGTACATCCCCGCGCTGCACGCCTCCCTGGGCGTGTACCTGCCCCTGATCACCACCAACTGCGCCGTGCTGGGCGTGTGCATCAGCAACGTGGACAACTACCTGGTGGACACCGCCGGCTTCGGCGGCGGCTTCGTTCAGGCCATGTTCAACTCCCTGGGCTCCGGCCTGGGCTTCCTGCTGGCCATGGTGCTGTTCTCCGGCGTGCGCAGCCGGGTGGACAAGTGCAAGTGCCCCGAGTGCTTCAAGGGCATGCCCATCACTCTGATCTCTGCGGCCATCGTGTCCGTGTCCTTCATGGGCTTCGCGGGCATTGTGGAAAACCTGCTGGGTTAAGGAGGAGAGCGTAATATGGATCCTATGACTATTGTAATCGCTGTGGTGGTCGTGGGCGTCATCGGCCTGCTGTGCGCCGTGATGCTGACCATCGCCTCCAAGTTCATGGCCGTTGAGGTGGACGAGCGCATCCCCATGGTGCGCGAGTGCCTGCCCGGCGCCAACTGCGGCGCCTGCGGCTTCGCCGGGTGCGACGGCTACGCCGCCGCCCTGGTGGGGGACCCCGACCTGGCCGTCAATCTGTGCGTCCCCGGCGGCGCCACCGCCGCGGCCAGCATCGGCAAGGTGCTGGGCCGTGAGGCGGGCGACGTGGCCAAGCAGGTGGCCGAGGTCCGCTGCTCCGGCACCTGTGAGGCCACCTCCGTGAAGATGGACTACAAGGGCCTGGAGAGCTGTGCCGCCGCCAAGCTGCTGTTCGGCGGCACCGGCAAGTGCGTCTACGGCTGCATCGGCCTGGGCGACTGCGCTCAGGTGTGCCCCGTGGGGGCTATCCACATCAACGGCGGCCTGGCCCGGGTGGACACCAGCGTGTGCATCGGCTGCGGTCTGTGCGCCAAGACCTGCCCCAACAGCGTCATCGCCATCCGGCCCGCCGACGCCCACATGGTGGTGGACTGCAACAGCCACCAAAAGGGCGCGGGCACCCGCAAGAGCTGCTCCGCGGGCTGCATCGGCTGCCGCCTGTGCGAGAAGAACTGCCACACCGGAGCCATCACCGTCACCGACAACCTGGCCAGCATCGACTACGCCAAGTGCGACGGCTGCGGCAAGTGCATCGAGGTGTGTAAGGCCGGGTGCCTGGTGGCGCTGAACATCAGCAACGCCGCCGTGACCAACGGCTGACAAGTGAGAGAACGGGCAAGCCGGCGGGGTCCGCCCGCCGGCCGCCCGAAATTCCGATGGGGGAAGTCCATGGGGGCTTTCCCTTCGTTGCGGTCTGGAGGGCTCAGGTGAACTGGCTGAAATCCCATCGAAATGATATGCTGCTCGTGGCCGCCCTGCTTGTTTTGGGGGGGGCGCTGGCGCTGTTCCTGTACGTCACCCGGGAGACCGGCGGATATGTGTCGGTCCAAATAGACGGAGGGGCTGTTACGGAATTTCCAATCGGTGATAATGTCCGGGTGGTGCTGGGGACCGGCGAGCAGACGAATACCTTAGTGATTGAGGATGGAACGGCCCGGGTGGTTGAAGCGTCCTGCCCGGACCAGATCTGCGTCCGCCAGGGGGCCGTCCGATATGCCGGGGAGTCCATCGTCTGCCTGCCCCACAGGCTGGTGATCACAGTGGAGGGCGGACAAAGGGACGATGTGGACGCGACCGTCAGATAGGGGGCTGCATGAAAGCATCAAAAGTTGCCCAATACGGGCTGATTACCGCCCTGGCCCTGGTGCTGTCCTATGTGGAATCCCTCCTGCCGCCCCTGGGCGTGCCGGGGGTGAAGCTGGGACTGCCCAACTTGGCCGTGGTGTTCGCCCTGTACCGCCTGAGCTGGAAGGACGCCTGCGTCATCTCGCTGGTGCGGGTGGTGCTGGTGACGCTGCTGTTCGGCAACGGGGCGGCGCTGGCCTACAGCGTGGCGGGAGCCGCGCTGAGCCTGGCTGTCATGGGCCTGCTGTGGAAAACGGAAAGGTTCTCCTCGGTGGGCGTCAGCGTGGCGGGGGGCGTGGCCCACAACGCGGGGCAGATTCTGGTGGCCATGGCCCTGCTGGAGACCTCCCGGCTGGCCTGGTACCTGCCGGTGCTGTGGGTGTCCGGGACGGTGGCCGGGGTACTGATCGGTATCGTATCCGGGGTACTGGTGAAGCGGGTGCCCGATAAAAAATGAGGTGGTCCGCATGAAAAAGAGATTTCTTATTTTCTTATGTATTCTCTGCGTGCTGGGAATCTTTTTGGCGGACTTTGAGGCGCGGTTGGTGACTTATATGATAACCGGCGCCGTGCCCGTTCAGGCAAGCAGGATCATCGCCATGATTACAAAGGATGCATTTTATATATGGCTGTGTATTCTGCTTTACCGGTACTGGAAAAGCGAAAAATAAGGAGGCATTTATTATGGATTTGAAAACAAGCGGGCTGTTCGACCTGAGCCACACCCTGGCCGGGGACTATCTGGCTCGCTTTACATACCCCTGGCAAGCGCTGGACGGCATCAAGGAGCTGATTATCGCCCTGGGCCCCACCCTGGGGGAGGAGTACGAGGAGATGGGCAGTCAGATCTGGGTACACCAGACGGCCCGGATCGCCCACTCTGCCTTTTTGGGCGCGCCCTGCATCATCGGCCCAAACACGGAAATACGCCACTGCGCTTTCATCCGGGGCTCCGCCCTGGTGGGGGCCAATTGCGTGGTGGGCAATTCCGTGGAGCTGAAAAATGTGATCCTGTTTGACAACGTCCAGACGCCCCACTACAATTACGTGGGCGACTCCATCCTGGGCTACAAGAGTCACATGGGGGCGGGGTCCATCACCTCCAACGTGAAGTCCGACAAGACGCTTGTGGTGGTGAAAAACCAGGGCGAGGCCATGGAGACGGGCCGGAAAAAGTTCGGCGCTATCCTGGGCGACTGCGTGGAGGTGGGCTGCAACAGCGTACTCAATCCGGGCACCGTCATCGGCCCCCGCAGCAGCGTCTATCCCGTGTCCTGCGTCCGGGGCGTGGTCCCGGCGGACAGCATCTATAAAACGGGCGGGGTTATCGTCCCCAAGCGAAAGGAAGATTGAGCTTATGGGTAAATATTTCGGCACCGACGGTTTCCGGGGCAAGGCAAACGTGGAGCTCACTGCCGACCATGCCTACGAGGTGGGCCGGTTCCTGGGCTGGTACTACGGCCGGGGCGGGGACCGGGCCCGCATCGTGGTGGGCAAGGATACCCGGCGCTCCAGCTACGTGCTGGAGTACGCCATCAGCGCGGGTATGGCCGCCTCCGGGGCGGACGTGTACCTGCTCCACGTCACCACCACCCCCTCCGTGTCCTACGTCACCCGGACGGACGGCTTTGACTGCGGCGTGATGATCTCCGCCTCCCACAACCCCTACTACGACAACGGCATCAAGCTGCTCAACCGGGAGGGGGAGAAGATGGACGAGGCCACCATCCGCCTGGTGGAGGACTATCTGGACGGCTGTCTGGAGGTGGATGGGCGGCCTATGTCCAGGCTGCCCTTTGCCACCAACGACGGGGTGGGCAGCATCGTGGACCACAGCGCCGGGCGCAACCGCTACATGGGGTATCTCATCTCCCTGGCGGTGTACTCCTTCCGGGGGAAGAAGATCGCCCTGGACTGCGCCAACGGCTCCGCCTGGTCCATCGCGCCCAACGTGTTCCGTTCCCTGGGGGCGGACGTGCACGTCATCAACGACCAGCCCGACGGGCTGAACATCAACCTGGACGCGGGCTCCACCCACATCGACGGGCTGCGCAAATACGTGGTGGATCACGGCTGCGACGCAGGCTTTGCCTTCGACGGGGACGCGGACCGCTGCCTGGCGGTGGACGAAAAGGGCAGCGTGGTCAACGGCGATCAGATCATGTACCTGTACGGCCTGTACATGAAGGAGCGGGGCAAGCTGCTGACCAACACGGTGGTGACCACCGTCATGTCCAACTTCGGCCTGTACAAGGCCTTTGACGCGGCGGGCATCGACTACAAGAAAACCGCCGTGGGGGACAAGTACGTGTACGAGGAGATGGTGCACGGCGGGCACCGCATCGGCGGCGAGCAGTCGGGGCACATCATCTTTTCCAAGTACGCCCGGACGGGGGACGGCATCCTCACCTCCCTGAAGATCATGGAGGTCATGATGGCCAAGAAGGAGGCGCTGAGCCGTCTGGCCGAGCCGGTGACCATCTATCCCCAGGTGCTCATCAACGTGCGGGTGAAGGACAAGAAAACCGCCCAGGACGACCCCGCCGTGCAGGCGGCGGTGCAGGCCGTGGCGGTTGAGCTGGGGGACACGGGCCGCATCCTGGTGCGGGAGTCCGGCACCGAGCCGGTGGTGCGGGTGATGGTGGAGGCCCCCGGGAAGGACCAGTGCCGGAGCCTGGCCCAGCGGGTGGTGGACGTCATCGCCGCCCAGGGACACAAAGCGGAATAAAAGGCAAAAAAGCTCCCGGAGAAGTCCTCCGGGGGCTTTTTCTTGGGCGATATGCAGCTTACCGGTCCCACTTGGAGATAAGGGCTCGGATCTGGTCGGCGAATTTGCCCAGGTCCTTGTTGGAGCCCCCCTTGTTGTGGGCGATGACGTCCATGAGCTTTCGGCCGATGTCCTCCAGCCGCCGGTAGGCGGGGGAACCGAGGTCCACCGGGGCCGCCTTGGGCTCCAGGGCAATGCCCGGGGCGATCATGCGGTTTTCCAGCAGGTCATAGACCTCCTCGTAGTTGGGCGCGTGGGCGGCGAAGCCCATCTCCGTCAGGGTCTGGGTGTAGTTCACTGCGGCCCGCTCGTCGCCGTGGACCACGAACACCTGCTGGGGCTTGGGGGTGTAACGGTTGATCCACCGCACCAGCCCGTCCCGGTCGGCGTGGGAGCTCAGGCCGTGGAAGCGGACGATCCGGGCCCGCACGGCGATCTCCTCGCCGAACAGCTTCACTCTGGGGGCCCCGTCCAGAATGCGGCGGCCCAGGGAGCCCTCCGCCTGATAGCCCACAAACAGGATGGTGCACTCCGGCCGCCACAGGTTGTGCTTAAGGTGGTGGCGGATGCGGCCCGCGTCGCACATGCCGGAGGCGGATATGATGACCTTGGGCCGGGCGTCCAGGTTCAGCCCCCGGGACTCATCGGTGCTCTCGGTGATGTTCAGCCCCGGGAAGCGGAACAGCGCCCCGCCCCGCAGCTTTTCCGCCGACTCCTCGTCCAGGTAGCCGGTCAGGTCGCCGGAGAAAATCTCCGTGGCCGCCCCCGCCAGCGGGGAGTCCACGTACACCTGGAAATCCGGGTCGCAGGTCACCAGATGCTGTTCCTTGATCTGCCGGATGAAGTACAGCAGCTCCTGGGTGCGGCCCACGGCGAAGGAGGGGATCACCAGGTTGCCCTCCCCGGACAGGGTCTCCTCAATGACCTGGGCCAGTTCGCCGGAGTAGTCCGGCTTCTCCTTCACGTTGTGCAGGCGGTCGCCATAGGTGCTCTCGGTGACCACATAGTCTGCCTCGGTGATGGGCTGGGGGGAGCGGATGATGGGGGTCTTGCGGTTGCCGATGTCGCCGGAGAAGACGATCTTTTTCGTCACGCCCTCCTCCGTCAGCCACATCTCCACGCAGGCCGAGCCCAGCAGATGGCCCGCGTCCACAAAGCGGATTTTGATGCCGTCGGTCAGCTCCAGCTCCTGGCCGTACTCGCAGGTGACGATGTGCCGCAGGGCCTTTTCCACGTCCACCAGGGTGTACAGCGGCTCCACCGGCGGCTTGCCGGCGCGCTGCCCCTTCTGGTTTTCGTAGGCCGCGTCGTTCTCCTGGATCTGGGCGGAGTCCCGCAGCATGATGGACAGCAGCTCCGCCGTCAGCCGGGTGCAGTAGATGTTGCCCGCAAAGCCCTGCTTCACCAGCAGGGGGATGCGGCCCGAGTGGTCGATGTGGGCATGGGTGACCACCACGTCGTCGATGTAGGACGGGGCAAAGTCCAGCTCGCGGTTGTCCCGCTCATCCTTGCCCTGCTGCAGGCCGCAGTCAATGAGCACCTTGTGCCCGTTGGCCTCCACACAATGGCAGCTGCCGGTGACCGCCTTGGCCGCGCCGAAGAATGTAAGTTTCACCTAAAAACACCTCTATTCTCTCTGCTTATGTTGTCTAGTTTCCCTAACTGCATTGTATACCCATCGGTGGGAAATGTAAAGGGAAATCGTATCATTTTCCAGCTCATTTTCCAGAAAAGACACGCCGGCCCAAATTCCAAAATCATTCTTGTGTTTCCCTATGGAGCTGTGCTATAATAAACCCTATCGTGAGAGTTTGTGCCCTGCCGCCGGAAGCCGGGGGCGGGGAGAACCCGGCCAGGGACCCCGCAGCGGGCCCGGAGGCACACGGCTATGTTCTGAAAAGGGGATGGATGCCTTGGAGGGAATGGTTGCCAAACAGACCATACTCATTGTGGACGATTCAGAGATGAACCGCGCCATCCTGGCGGATATGCTGGGCGGCGAGTTTGATATTATTGAGGCGGAAAACGGCAAGGAGGGCGTGGCCATGCTGCAAAAGCACGGCCCGGAAATCTCCCTGGTCCTGCTGGACATCGTCATGCCGGAGATGGACGGCTTCGGCGTGCTGAACATGATGAACAAATACCACTGGATTGAGGATATCCCGGTGATCATGATCTCTGCGGAGCGGGGCTCCAGCCACATTGAGCGGGCCTTCGAGCTGGGCATCACCGACTTTATCAGCCGGCCCTTCGACGCGCTCATCGTCCACCGCCGGGTAGTGAACACCATCCTGCTGTACGCCAAGCAGAAAAAGCTGGCCTCCCTGGTGACAGAGCAGATTTACGAGAAGGAGCACCGCAGCAGCCTGATGATTGACGTGCTCAGCCACATCGTGGAGTTCCGCAACGGCGAGAGCGGTCTGCATGTCCGCCATGTCCATATGCTCACCGAGATCATGCTCAAAGCCCTGGTCCGGCGCACAGACAGGTATCACCTGACCCAGACGGACATCTCCGTCATCAGCACCGCTTCCGCCCTCCACGACATCGGCAAGATCGCCATCCCAGAGGAAATCCTCAACAAGCCGGGGCGGTTCACCGACGAGGAGTTCGCCATCATGAAGACCCACTCTATGGAGGGGGCCAAGATGCTGGAGGCCCTGCCCTTTTACCAGGACGAGCCGCTGGTGAAGGCCGCGTACGAGATCTGCCGCTGGCACCACGAGCGGTGGGACGGCCGGGGTTACCCGGACGGGCTGAAGGAGGACGAAATTCCTATCTCCGCCCAGATGGTGGCGCTGGCCGACGTGTACGACGCGCTGACCTCCGAGCGGGTGTATAAGCCCGCGTTTACCCACGATCAGGCCGTCCGGATGATCCTCGGCGGGGAGTGCGGCACCTTCAACCCTCTGGTGATGGACTGCCTGCGGGACTGCGCGGACGACATCCAGGCGGAGCTGGCCGGCGACGACGTTCAGCGCCGTAACCAGAGGGAGGTGCAAAACGTAGCCCGAGAGCTGCACAAGCACGAGGAGCTCACCGCCTCCGAGCGGACCCTGGAGCTGCTGGAGCACGAGCGGATGAAGTACACCTTCTTTGCTTCGCTCACCAAGGAAATCCAATTCGAATACACCGTTACTCCCCCCTCCCTGTCCCTCACCTCCTGGGGCGCGGAGAAGCTGGGGCTGCCCGAAATAGTGATGGACCCATTTCAGGACCCTCAGGCCCTAACTATTTTCGATCCTCGAGACCGGGACAATCTGGCCGACGCCCTCCACTCCACCACCCCCGGCAACCCGGTGGTGACCTACGACTGCAAGCTCCATGTGGGCGAGGAGGAGCGCTGGCACCGGATTATCGCCCGGGCCTCCTGGTCCTTCGAGGAGCCCCCGCGCTACACAGGCTGCATCGGCAAAGCCATGGATATCCACTCCTCCCGCCTCCAGCTGGAAAACCTGGAGCGGCAGGCCTCCCACGACGAGCTCACCGGCCTGCTCAACCATGCCTATGCAAAAAAACGGATCATGGAGCGGATGGAGGACCGGCCCGACGGGCACTATGCCTTGGCTATTTTGGACCTGGACTATTTCAAGTCCGCCAACGACACCTACGGCCACATGTTCGGCGATCAGGTGCTGAAGTATCTGGCCGACCGGATGCGACGCAGCATCCGGGGCGGCGACATAGCCGCCCGGGTGGGCGGAGACGAGTTCCTCATCTTCCTGGAGTATAAGGATGATCTGGAAGCCACCATCGACGGCATCTACAACCGGCTGGCCGGAGGGCGCTATGAGAACTTCCAGATCTCGGTGAGCATGGGCGTGGTCAGCGCCGCCGAAGTGGGCACCGATTACGACACGCTGTTCAAGCGGGCGGACCAGGCTCTGTATGTGGTGAAGAACCACGGGAAGGGCCACTACCGCTATTACCACAAGGAAAATGCCCTGATGGACAAGGCCATCTCGGCGGTGTCCCCCATCGACGGGGAGGAGAGCGCGCCCCAGGCGCAGGGCGAGGAGGAGCAGGTATGACGCTGAAAGAGTGCTATGCCGCCATGGGCGGCGACTATGAGGAGGCCATGGGCCGACTGCGCAGTGAGCGGCTGGTGCAGAAATTCGTGCTGAAGTTTCTGGACGACGGCAGCTACCGGCTGCTGTGCGACTCCCTGGCGGCGGGGGACCGGGGGGAGGCCTTCCGGGCCGCCCACACCATCAAGGGCGTGTGCGGCAACCTGGCCTTCAATACCCTGCTGGAGTCCAGCGAGGCGCTGACCGAGGCCCTGCGGGACGGCAGGCCGCCCCAGCCCGGCGAGGAGGACCTCATCCGGCGGGTGCAGGAGGACTATCAGCGCACCGTGCAGGCCATACGGACCTTTCAGGAAGGGGCTCCGGCATGAAGAACAAGACCACCCGCTTCCTCATCACCAGCCTGGCTGGGGTGGCGCTGCTGTGCGTGTGTGTCTTTGCCTTCTTCGCGATCCACATGAGCGGTAAGAGCGCCACCACCATCAACGAGGTGGGCACGCTGTATATGTCCAGCATGAGCCAGCAGACCTCCATCCATTTTGAGAGCATCATTAATATACAGATGAACCAGCTGGAGTCGCTGATAAACGCCATCCCCTCCGAAGCGGTCCACTCGGACCGGGAGCTCCGGGAGGAGCTGATCTCCCAGGCTAAGGCACGGGACTTCGCCTATCTGGGCTTCTGCGGGCAGGACGGAAAGCTTGATATGCTCTATGGATCCCAGCTCACCATCACTGATCCGGACCCCTTCCTGCTCTCCCTGCGGGACAGGGAAGAAAAGGTGGCCATCGGCACCAACGCCGAGGGAGAAAAGGTAATCCTGCTGGGCACGCCCTCGCCGCACCCCGCCGTCTCAGGGGGCGGGTGCGCCGCGCTGGTGGCCGGCCTGCCCGTGACCTACATCAGCGACCACCTCTCCCTGGAGGAGAACGAGGAGCGGGCTTACTCCTTTATCATCCGCAAGGACGGCTCCTTCGTCATCCGCAGCAGCGATGCGTACCGCAATAACTACTTCGAGCGGGTCCGCGCCATTTATGAAGACGTGAACGGCATGACGCCGGATCAGTATCTGGAGGAGCTGTCCGCCGCCATGGAGCGGAACGAGGACTACTCTAATGAGTTTACCGTTCGCGAGGAGCGCTACCATCTGTACTGCACCCGGCTGCCCCGTTCCGAGTGGTATCTGATTACCTTTATGCCGTATGGCACCATGGACTCCATTGTCCGGAACTTCAGCGCGGAATGGGGGACGCTGACGGTGCTCAGCGGCGCTGTCATCCTGGCGGCCCTGCTGTTGGTGTTCTATAAATATTACGGCCTCACCCGGCAGCAGCTGCGCGAGGTGGAGGAATCCCGGGCCGCGGCGGAGGCCGCCCGGCTGGAGGCGGAAGACGCCCAGCGGGAGGCGGAAAACGCCCAGTGGGAGGCAGAGCACGCCAACCGGGCCAAGAGCGAATTTTTGTCCAACATGAGCCACGACATCCGCACCCCCATGAACGCCATCGTGGGTATGACCGCCATCGCCACCGCCAACATCGACGACAAACAGCAGGTGCAGAACTGCCTGAAAAAGATCACCATGTCCAGCAAGCACCTGCTGGGACTGATCAACGACGTGCTGGACATGTCCAAGATCGAGAGCGGCAAGATGACGCTGAACATGGACCAGGTGTCCCTCCAGGAGGTGGTGGACGGCATCGTCTCCATCTGCCAGCCCCAGGTGCGCGCCAAGCGGCAGCAATTCGACGTATTCATCCACGACATCTCCGCCGAGAATGTGATCTGCGACAGCGTGCGGCTGAACCAGGTGCTGATTAATCTGCTGTCCAACGCCATCAAGTTCACCCCGGACGGCGGCGAGATCCATGTGGCCCTGTATGAAGAGGACTCCCCCAGGGGTGAGGACTATGTGCGCATCCACGTCCAGGTGAAGGACAACGGCATCGGCATGTCCAAGGAGTTTCAGAAGCACCTCTTCGATTCCTTCGCCCGGGAGGACAGCGCACGGGTCCACCGCACCGAGGGCACCGGCCTGGGCATGGCCATCACCAAGTTCATCGTGGTGGACGCGATGGGCGGCACCATCGATGTGAAGAGCCGGCAGGGGCAGGGCACCGAGTTTATCATCACCCTGGACCTGGAGAAGGCCGCCGCCATGGAGGAGGACATGATCCTGCCCAGCTGGGACATGCTGGTGGTGGACGACGACCGGCAGCTGTGCGAGTCCACCGTGGCCTCTCTGGGGTCCATCGGCGTCAAGGCCGAGTGGGCGCTGGACGGCAACAGCGCCCTGCGCATGATAAACCGAAGGCACAGGCGAGGGGACGATTACCACATCATCCTGCTGGACTGGAAGCTGCCCGACATGGACGGCATCGCCATCGCCCGCCGAATCCGGGAGGAGCAGGGGAACGATGTGCCCATCCTGCTCATATCCGCCTATGACTGGGGGGAGATCGAGCGCGACGCCAAGGACGCCGGCATCACCGGCTTCATCGCCAAGCCCCTGTTCCGCTCCACGCTGTTCAACTCCCTGCGGCAGTTCGTCGAGACGGATGGGGAGGCGGAGGAGACCGTGCAGACCGAGGCCCGCCGGGACCTGACCGGCAGGCAGATTCTGCTGGCGGAGGACAACGAGCTCAACTGGGAGATCGCCTCCGAGCTGCTGGGCCAGGAGGGGCTGAAGCTGGACTGGGCGGAGAACGGCCAGATCTGCGTGGAAATGCTGGCGGCCTCCCCGGTGGGGTACTACGACGCGGTGCTCATGGACATCCGCATGCCCGTCATGGGCGGTTACGAGGCCACCCAGGTGATCCGCTCCCTGGAGCGGGAGGACAAGGACCTGCCCATCATCGCAATGACCGCCGACGCCTTTGCCGAGGACGTGAAGCGCAGCCTGGAGTGCGGCATGAACGCCCACGTGGCCAAACCCATTGATGTGCGGGAGGTTATGCGCCTGCTGGACAAGTTTATCAAGTGAGCGGCGGGCCCCCGCACAGGGGGCCCGTTCAGCCGTTTTTCCGGCATGGGCGCGTAAGATTCCGCCGCCTCCGCTGCCTGATACGTTTTATAAAAATGAAACAGGAAAAAACACTTGTGCTTTCCAAACCGTTGTGTTATAATGCTAGTCGATATGGTTGCACGGTTGCGTGAGAGGGTTATTCCTTTTCTGCATAATCATAGCTCGCCCTCCAAAAGGTCCGATTGCTGCGGCCTCTTGGAAGCTTGCTATATTTTTTTATTTTGGGGCAAAAATTTCCAGCTTTTTAGGCACTTTTTAGGGTTGCATTTTTTCCTAATATCCTTCATAATAGTTGTGTTACAATGGTGGGCATGTCCCGCGGAACAGGAGGCCGGTTTATGGACTTTTTATCAAGCAACTCTCAGCTCCTGCTGGAGAAATCCATGGGATTCCTCTGGACCAAGCAGGCAGCGATTCTGGACAATATCGCCAACGCCGAAACCCCCAACTACAAGGCCAAGGTGGTCACCTTTGAGGACTCCATCCGCCAGAAGCTGGAGCAGGCGGCCGGCCGCCCCGAGGGGGCGGGCAAGGCGGTGCGGGAGGTGCTGGAGGACTCCGAGCTGAACCTGTTCGAGGCCCAGGAGCAGACCCGCATGGACGACAACGGCGTGAACGTCACCACCGAGATGACGGAGATGATCCGCAACGCCTATCAGCAGCAGTATGTTTACAGCGCCATCAACAAGCAGCTCTCCCTTTTGCGCATGGCCATCAAGGGTCAGTAATCATTTGGCTGGAGGTTACATATTATGGGTTTCATGAATTCCATCAACATCATCGGCTCCGGCCTCACCGCCCAGCAGCTGCGGCTGGATATCGTATCAGAAAACGTCACAAATTCCCAGACCACCCGGGTGGAGAACGGCGAGGGCGCCTACCGCCGGAAGCTGGTGGTCTTCGAGGCGGTCAGCGGGCGGGATTCTTTCCGTGCCGCCATGGCCCGCGCGGCCAACGGCCTCATCCCCAACACCCAGCAGGTCACCCCCAACGCGGGCGGCGTGCGGGTCACTGAAATTATTGAGGATGAGTCCCCCATGAAGATTGTCTACGATCCCACCCATCCCGACGCCGACGAGGACGGCTACCTGGAGATGCCCAATGTGGACATGGTCAAGGAGATTGCCGACGCCATGGCCGCTTCCCGGGCCTTTGCCTCCAACGTCACCGCGTTCAACACGCTGAAATCCGTCATCTCCAGCGGGCTGGAGATCGGCAGGTAAGCTCCTGCCTCATTAAAAATAAAAAGGAGAGAGCGCTATGAGCACTCCTATTGAAAGCATTGCCGGCATTCCCATGAACGCCGGGATCACCGGAATTACCAATACCATCCCAAAGATCACCGCCCCCGTCAAGCCGGGCCAGGAAGAGGAAGAAGCCTCCCTGGCCCTAGACGAGGTTAAAGAGAGCTCCTTTGGTTCCCTGTTCCGCGACATGATCCAGGATGTGAAGGACACGGACGCGGAGTTTACCCAGGCCCAGTACCTGCTGGCAACCGGTCAGCTGGATAACCCCGCACAGCTCAACTTGGCTGGCTATAAGGCTGAGCTTTCGCTGAGCCTGCTCATCGAAATGCGCAACCGGGCGCTGGAAGCTTACAACGAGCTGAAGAGCATGAACGTCTGACCAGGCCCGACGGCTTAGTCAATGATGCGGAGAGCGGGGTCGATGGCACTTGAATAAGGAAAAGCTCTTGGGCTACTGGGAAAAGATCAAGTCAGCCCTTGGTAAAGTTTCCAAGATAATATGGATCATCATCGCGGCGGTGCTGCTGGTCCTGGTGATTGGCGTAGTCGTTTTTCTCAACACCAGGCCCTACGCCGCACTGATTGCCGGGGCCACCAACGAGGAAGCGGCTACCGTTATGAACTGGCTGGAGAGTCAGGGGGTCACAAACTACCGCATGGAGGGGACGGGTACTATCCTGGTGCCCGAGGCGCAGGCCGCCACCCTGAAGGCCAAGCTGCTCCAGGAGCAGTATTCCAACGCCAACTCCTCCTACAGCGGCTACTTTGAGCGGATCAGCGCCCTGTCCACCGTCCGGGACCGGGACGCCGCCTGGCTGGTCACCTTGATTGAGGTCATGCAGGAGACCATCCGTGCCTTCGACGGCGTGTGGGACGCTTCGATTACCATCCAGCCCGGCGAGGATAACGGCTACATACTGGACACCAACAATGTGGTGAACGCCACCGCGGGCGTCATCGTCACCATGGAGAGCGGCAAGACCCTCACCAACGAGCAGGTCACCGCCATCCGCAACTATATCTCCCACAGCGTGCCAAACCTGGATGTGGAGAATGTGTCCGTCAGCGACAGCAAGGGCACTCCCTACGACAGCTTTGACATTGCGGGCACCAGCGCCGCCGATTCTACCGCTTTAAAGCTCCAGGCAGAGGAGTACCTGGCCAATCAGATTACCAAGAGGCTGAAGGATGTGCTGGAGCCCACCTACGGCAAGGACCATGTGGCCATCAGCGTCAGGTGCACCGTGGAGCTGGGCGACAAGACCGTCAACGACTACGAAGTCCGCCTGCCTGAGTTCGCTCAGGACGGCTCCACCAACGGCGCGGGCATCATCGGTAACCGCTACTACTCCTACGAGCTTGTCAACGGCGATGAGGCCACTGCCGGGGGCGTGGTGGGCACCAACACCAACTCGCAGATCCCCGACTATGTGGAGAGCGGCGAGCCCCAGGGCCAGCTCCAGAACATCCTCAAGGGCGAGGGCGGCACCGAGTTCGACAACTCCAAGACCCAGACCTATATGGTGATTCACTGCGCCACCCTCACCGACGTCTATGTGGGCGTGTCCGTGGATTCCACCCCCCAGAGCGGCCCCATCAATACCGCTGATCTGCGGCAGTTTGTGGCCTCCACTGTGGGCATTGTCCCCGACATCGACATGACGGAGCTGACCACCGAGCAGTATGAGCTGCAAAAGGCTGAGTACCTGAGCCAGAAGGTGGGCATCCTGAACGGCCCCTGGTACCAGGCGCCCGAGACCCCGCCCGAGCCCACCTGGCTGGACAATCTCCAGGCCCTGGGCATTCCCCCCTGGGCGGTATTCGCCGCCATCGGCGGGCTGCTGCTGTTTGCCATTATTCTGGTTACCGTTATCCTGCTGGTGCGCCGGGGCAGGAAGAAGAAGCAGGCCGAGGAGCAGAAGGCCGTGGAGGAGCTGCTCAAGACCACCATGGTGTCCCCCGACGGGGAGCCCATCATCGGGCCCGACGGCGAGCCCATTCCCATCCCGGTGGACGAGAACGGCGACCCCATCAAGGGCGCCGACGTAATGGACCTGCACACCGAGCGCAGCATGGAGCTGCGACAGAGCATCCGGGAGTTTGTGGACGAGAACATGGAGGTTGCTGCTCTGCTGATCAAGAGCTGGATGAAGGAGGATGGAGACCATGGCTGACGCCGCAGTGGCTGAACAGAAGACGGCCGAAGCCGCCTCCCCCGCCGCCCCCGCGGGAAAACCCCAGATCAAAAATGAAGTCCCCCTCACCGGGGCCCAGCGGGCCGCCACCGTCATCATCGCCCTGGGCGTGGAGCGGGCCTCGGCCCTCTACAAGCACATGGAGCCTGAGGACGTGGAGCAGCTCAGCTTGGAAGTGGCTAAGATGGGCTTTTTGGGCTCAGAGCAGACCGAGGCCATCTTAAACGAGTTTTACCAGCTGTGCCGCACCAACCGGGCGGTTACCGAGGGCGGTTTGGAGTACGCCCGCGCGGTGCTGGAAAAGGCATACGGTGCACAGATGGCCGACGAGCTGCTGGGCAAGGTGACCAAGTCCCTGCAGAACCGGAGCTTCTCCTTCATGGAGAAGGCGGACGAGACCTCCCTGTTCTCCGCGCTGCAGAACGAGCGGCCCCAGACCATCTCCCTGGTGCTGTCCTACGTGGAGCCGGAGAAGGCTGCCGGGGTCATCTCCCGGCTGGACGAGAAGCGGCAGATCCAGGTGGTGGAGAGCATGGCCAAGATCGAGAGCGTCTCCCCCGTGGCCGTCAAGATCATCGAGGCAGAAATGCGCAAGAAGTTCTCCAGCATCGTCACCAACGCCAACGTGAAGGTGGGCGGCATCGATTACGTGGCCGATGTGATGAACAACATCGACCGCACCAGCGAGAAAAACATTTTCGACGGCCTGTCCGCCTATGACCAGGAGCTGGCCGAGGAAATCCGCAAGCGGATGTTCGTATTCGAGGACATCATCACCATGGACGACCGCTCCGTGCAGCGTTTTGTCCGAGACTGCGACCCCAGGGATCTGGTGCTGGCCCTCAAGGCGGCCAACGAGGAGGTTTCCAAGAAGCTGCTCAGCAACATGTCCACCCGTATGGCCCAGAACATCCGGGACGATCTGGAAATCACCACCAATGTCCGCATGAAGGACGTGGAGGACGCCCAGCAGCGCATCGTGGACATCATCCGCGATCTGGAGGAGAAGAACGAGATCATAATCGCCAAGGGTGGAAAGGACGATATCATTGCCTAACATATTTAAAGCGTTCCTTTTTGGGGAAGCGAAGGGCAAGTCCGAATCCGAAACCAAGGTGGAAACCTACCGCTTCCCCGATGCGTCGGAGCTGGCGGATGAGCCCCAGGACGGGGAGAACGAGACCATTGACCGCACCCTGTTCCCCTCGTTTGACGACGAGGAGGAGGACGGGGAGGAGCCTCAGGGCGGGTTCGACGTGCTGATCGCCGACCCGGAGCCGGAGGGTGAGCCCGAGGCAGAGGAAGAGCCTGAGCCGGACCCGGAGGCAAAGGACGGTCCCATTACCTTTGCCCAGGTCCAGGCTGAGGAGATCCTGGCCGACGCCCGGCGGGAGGCGGAGCGCATTCTGCAGCAGGCCCGTGACGACGCCGACCGGGAGGCGGAGAACGTATTTGCCAAGGCCCGGGAAGAGGGCTATCAGGAGGGCTACGTGGCCGGCATGGCCCAGGCGGGGGAGGAGTCCAGACAGCTCCGGGAGGAGCAGGCCCGCCGCCAGGAGGAGGAGGTCCACCGCTTTATGGAGCAGGCGGGCGTCGCCCTGGACCGGCAGATGGACCAGAGCGTGGCCGACCTGCGGGACCTGGCCATGGCGGTGGCGGAAAAGGTGGTGTGCGTCAGCCTGAAGAGCAGCGCCGACGTCATCAGCCGCATGATCCAGACCGCCATTGACAAGCGCAAGAAAAAAGAATGGGTGCATATCTATATCTCTGAGTGCGACGCCAAGCGGCTCACCCAGATCCCGGCCTCACTGTCCGGGGCGCTCAGCGCCCTGTCCGACCGGGTGCGCATCATCCCCATGTCCGACGACGAGTCGGGCACCTGTATCATTGAAATGCCCGACGAGATTGTGGACGCCAGCGCGGCCACACAGCTGAACAACCTGCGGACCATCCTCATGGATACTGCCAACAGCGCGTCGGGCATGAACCTGTTCCACTGAACATTCGGCAGGGTCTCCCTTCTCCCAGGCCGGGAACGAGGCTCTGAAGCATAAGGCCGGCGGAGTATCAACATGCCTTCCGTATTTCAACAAATGACCCGGCAGGTCTATAACGCGGAGCCCTACAGCCTGACGGGAAAAATCGAGAATATTGTAGGTATGTCCATTGAGGCCTCCGGCGGACGGGCCGCTGTGGGCGACATTTGCCGCATCTACAACGGCGACTCCGGCGGGCAGGTTACCGCCGAGGTGGTGGGCTTCAAGAACGACCGCATCCTGCTCATGCCCTACTCGGACATGAGCGGCATCTCGGCAGGCAACTTCGTGCGCAACACCGGTCGGCAGCTCACCCTGCAGGTGGGGGAGTTCCTCCGGGGGCGCATTATCAATGCCCTGGGCCAGCCCATTGACGGCAAGGGTCCCTTCGAGGGGGGCACCTCCTACTGCGTGGGCGGCGGGTACATCAACCCTCTCCAGCGCCCCCCCATCCGGGAGCGCATCCAGTTCGGCGTGAAGGCCATCGACGGCATGATTACCATCGGCAAGGGCCAGCGTATCGGCATTTTTGCCGGCTCCGGCGTGGGCAAGTCCACCCTGATGGGCATGATCGCCAAGAACGTCACCGCCGACATCAATGTCATCGCCCTGGTGGGCGAACGTGGACGAGAAGTTCTTGAGTTTGTGGAAAAGGACCTGGGCCCGGAGGGCATGAAGCGGTCCATTCTGGTGGTGGCCACCTCCGACCAACCCGCCATGCTGCGCATGCGGTGCCCCAGTGTGGCCACCGGCATCGCGGAATATTTTCGAGACCAGGGCTACGACGTGCTGCTGATGATGGATTCCCTCACACGCTTCGCCATGGCCCAGCGTGAGATTGGTCTGGCCATCGGCGAGCCGCCGGTGTCCAGAGGCTATACCCCCTCCATGTACGCGGAAATGCCCAAGCTGCTGGAGCGCAGCGGCAACTTCAGCCGGGGCTCCATCACCGGGGTGTACACCGTGCTGGTGGAGGGCGACGACACCAACGAGCCTATCGCGGACACCGTCCGCGGTATCCTGGACGGGCACATCGTGCTATCCCGCCAGCTGGCAAACGCCAACCACTACCCCGCCATCGACGTGTCGGCCAGTATTTCCCGTTTGATGGTGGAGATTGTCCCCCCGGAGCACCGGCAGCTGGCCTCCCGCATCCGGGACATCATGAGCGTCTACGAAAAGAACGCTGACCTGGTGGCTATCGGGGCCTACAAGCCGGGCAGCAACCGGAAGCTGGACTTTGCCATGTCCAAAATCGACGCGGTGAACGATTTTCTGACCCAGGATGTGAACGAGGCCTTCTCCTACGACCAGTGCGTGGCGGAGATGGCCAAGATCCTGAAATGATCCTTCAAGGGGCGAGAGATAGATGAAGAAATTCAAATTCTCCCTGGACTCGGTGCTGTCCTACAAGGAACAGGTGCTGGAAGCCCTCCAGGGTGAACACGCCGCCATTTTGGCCCAGGTCCGGGAGCAGGAAGGGGTGCTGGAGGCTGCGTGGCAGGACTACCGGGACTGCGACGCGGAGTACAGCCGCCGCAAGGCCGAGGGCATCACCATCACCGACGCCATGGTCTATCAGAACGGCCTGCGGGTGCTGGAGCGGAACATCCAGCGGGAGACCGACAAGCTGGAGGAGCTGCGCAAAAAGGAGGACGCCAAGCGCCAGGAGGTGGTGGATGCCAAGATCGACACCTCCTCCATTGAGAAGCTGAAGGAAAAGAAGCTGGATCTCTATAACAAAGAGGTGGCCAAGAGCGAGGAGGTCCTCATTGACGAATTCGTCAGCTCCGCCCGGGTCCGGGCCGGCATCAGCGCATAGATTAGAAGGGTCCCCGCAAAGCCGGTTTTCAGGGCCTTGCGGGGAGAGAAGGAGCAAGGGAGCGAACGGAGTTTTCGCCGCGGGCGGAAACGAAGTGGAGCGGACTTTGCGGAAACCAGGTCCAATTCGGCGGATTCCCGCCGTTTGGAAATAAATATCCCAATATCAAGGAGGTGTAAGAAAAATGGAACAGACAGACAGCCTGGCTATGAACATGCTTCAAGCCATTGCCAGCCAGGCCGCAGGCATCCCCAAGACCGGCAAGACCGACAGCGGCGAGGTCAGTGATTTCCAGAAGCTGCTGGACAAGAAGGCCCAGGAGAAAGACCCCCTGGTGGAGGAACCCGCCAAGGCCCCGGCCAAGGCGGAGACCACTGCAAAGAAGACCGAAAAGACCCCCGTGCAGAAGCAGGAAAGCGCACTGGAGCGGGCCAAGAAGCTGGCGGAGCAGGGCGCATGGTTCACCCAGCCCAACATCGGCGCCGTACAGATTGACTTTGACACCGGCGAGACCATCGCGACGTACCAGCCCGGCGAGTACGTGCTGGCGCATCTGGGCGGGCAGACCGAGATCATCCCCATCACCGGCCTGGAGCCGTGGGAACAGCTCCAGCTGCAGCAGCTTGTGACCGACTCCGGACAGATCATCGACATATCTGACCCCGAGGCCGACGCGCTGCTGGAGGCCACCGCCCCCGGCGCGGACAACAGCCCCGCGGCGCTGCTGGAGGAGGTCGTGAACGAGCAGGTGGGCCAGGTGATCAAGCAGGTGGTTGAGGAGGTTCAGCCCCAGCAGCAGGACGCGGACGACGACGCCCAGGTGGAGATCGTTGACGTAGAGCAGGCCCCCCAGCGTGTATTCCACGACGTGAAGGCCGCCCCGGTGAAGGTGGGCGAGGTATACGACGCTGAGCAGACCGATGAGGTCAACGTGGTCAAGCAGGTAGAAAACCAGATCGTGCAGGCCATCCAGAGCGGCGAGTCCACCGTGACCGTGAAGCTCACGCCGGAGAATCTGGGCGAGGTCACCGTGCAGGTCAGCTTGAAGGAGAACAACATTTTGGCCGTGGCCATCAGCGCCCGCAACGACGACACCAGGGCCCTGCTGGAGCGCCACTCCACCAATCTCCAGGAGCTGCTCAGCACCCGCGTGCGCCAGAGCGTGGAGGTGGACGTCCAACGCCATCAGGAGAGCCAGCAGAACCAGAACCAGCAGAACTATGACGGCCATAACGGCCACGCGCAGGACCAGCAGCGGGAGCGCCGCCAGCAGCGGGAGCATACCAGCCCCCAGGACTTTATGCAGCAGCTTCGCCTGGGCCTGATCCCCACCGACGGGGAACTGTAATTTTCCGAAAGGAGCGTGAATACAGATGGGCGTCAGCAATTATTCCATGGCTGACATCGCTAGTCTGACCAAGGCGGCGACAACGCCGAAGGTGGAACACAGCACCAGCCGGGCCGGCAATACCGAACTGAGCATGCAGGACTTCCTCCAGCTCATGGTAGTGCAGCTCCAAAACCAGACCATCGACGACACCATGGACACCAGCGAGATGATGAACCAAATGGTGCAGATGCAGATGGTCACCGCCATCACCAACATGAACGATCTCAGCGTGATGAGCTATGCCAGTTCGCTGGTAAACAAGGTGGTTACCATCGGAATCGTGGAGGGCAACAGCCTTGAAGAGCGCGAGGTCCTGGTAATCGGCACCGGCGTGTCAAATGGTCAGCAGGTCATTTTTGGCAAGGATGCCAGCGGCAAGGTGCAGACTTACGCGCTGAATCAGATCATGGCCGTCGGCCAGCTGCCCCCCATTGAGGGCGAGGAAGTGCCCGGCGAAGGTGATGAAGGCGAAGGCGATGAGGGCGAAGGCGGCGTGGATAATACGGGCGGCGCCGGTGAAGGCGGCAGCGGCGGCGACGGCGGCAGCGGCGAAGTCACCCAGCCCCCGGCGGATCAGACCCAGCCCACCTACAACGGCGGACAGGGGGCCCCCTCAGACAATACGTGAGAAGAATGAGGTGACATTGAGATGATCCAGCGTGTATCAGGACTCCAGCGCAGGGACGCGCCACAGGCCCCGGTACAGCAGCGCAAACCGGCGGGGACCGGCTTTGGGGCTGTCCTCCAGCAGGAGCTGGAGAAGGCCGAGCAGCCGTCCCAAAGTTTGGCGTTTTCCAAGCACGCCATCTCCCGGGCGCAGGAGCGGGGCATTGAGGTCACGCCAGACCTGATGGACCAGCTGGCGGGCAGCGTTATCCGTGCCCAGGCTAAAGGCGCAACCAACATCCTGGCAATGGACGGATCAAAGGCTTTTATCATCAATGTGCCCAATGCCAAGGTCATTACCACCATTACCCAGGAAGAAATGAGAGAAAATATTTTCACAAATATTGACGGCGCCGTATTCCTGTAATAAAATAACTAGGTTAGGGCAGGACCAATTTCGGATGCCTTTGGCCTGTGTCCGATTGACACGGGCTGGGCGGCGCCAAACCGAAAGGAGTTAATTATCACACTATGACTGGTGCAATGTATGCGGCCATCGCCGGCCTGCGGACCCATATGCAGAACCTGAACGTCATTGGCAACAACGTGGCCAACGTGAACACCAACGGCTATAAAGCCAGCCGCGCCGTGTTCAAGACCTCCCTGTACACCACCCTCACCGGCGGCTCCAACGGCACTACCGTGATGGGCGGCATCAACCCCTCTCAGATCGGCTACGGCTCCAACGTGTCCACCGTGGACATCGATATGAGCACGGGCAACTACTCCGCCACCGGCATCTCCACCGACCTGATGCTGGACGGCAGCGGCTTCTTCATGGTGGGCGACAAGGAGATCGCCGGCACCTTCAAGGGCGACGCCGAGGACATCGGCAAGCTCACCTCCCTGAACCTGACCCGCGTGGGCAACTTCGAGTTCAAGGCCGACGGCTATTTTGCCAACAACGACGGCTTCTGCGTCTACGGCTTCCAGTGCGTGGGTAAGTGGGGCGATGCGAACCATCCTTATTATAAGACCGATAAGGACGGCAACTATGTGGATAAAGACGGTAAACCAGCCGATAAGCCCGAAGACTATGTTTTGACGGACGAGGCAAAGGCGGCGGGCGTCAAGGAGGGCGACCCTGTCTTCAGCGATCAGCTGGTGCCCATCCGCTTCCCCCAGGTGAAGACGGCTACCGTGTGGTACGAGAAGCAGGACGACGGCGCTTTGCAGAAAATGGATAAGGCACCCACTGCTGATCAGATGAAGGACACGGAAAAGTACATTTCCAAAGAGGAAATGACCATCGTCTATCCCACCGCCGACCAGACCGGCGTTCATTCCGTGAGCGAAAACGGCAAGGAGCTTGCCATGGGCCAGTTCCAGCTCATCACCGTGGATAAGAACACCGGCCTGATTACCGGCGTCAGCAACGAGACCAAGGAGGTCGTTACCATCGGCTGCGTGGCCGTGGGCATGGTGACCAACCCCAACGGCGTCACCAACCTGGGCAGCAACTACTACAAGGCCAGCGAGGGCTCCGGCGACCTGACTGTGGCCATTCTGGGCGGCAATGCCGAAACCATGGGCATCAAACAGATCAACGCTTCGCTGTATCAGGCTCCCACGACCGGCGGCAATCAAGGCGGCAACCAGGGCGGCAACCAGGGCACCACTACCACGGTTCCCGCCATCGACGGCCTGCGCCCCCGCTCCGGCGGCGAGACCAAAATGCTCTCCAGCGGCCTGGAGATGTCCAAGACCGACCTGGCCCAGGAGATCGCCAACATGATCCTGACCCAGCGCGGCTACCAGGCCAACACCCGCATCATCACCGTGACCGACTCCATGCTGGAGGAACTGGTCAATATGAAGCGCTGATTACACCACTAACGTAGCCCGGGAGGGAGGAGAATCAATAGCTCTCCTCCCCCGGGCTAGCCCCCTGTAGTCCTATTAACCGGGAAGAGGAGGTTCACGCTATGATCGTTCTGACAAAACGCAACCACGAAAAATTTGTCGTCAATCATTTGCAGATTGAGTACATTGAGGCTATCCCCGAGTCCAAGATCGTTATGATGAACCACGACTTTTACCTCGTGCGCGAAAGCACCGAGGAGATTATAGAAAAGATCGCGCACTACAACGCCAAGGTCATGGATATCCAGCGCGAAATCACCATTGTAGACAACAGATAACCACTCCCGTCCCTGCCGGACCCGCCGTCCGGGGCCGGGCGCGGGCGCAGGATCAGACAGGCGAAATAGACAGAACCTGGGGCCCTTTCCAGGTGTCCATGATGCAGCCTGAGGTGTTTGGAGGTAGAACTGTGACATGAATATAACCTATATCATTGGCCTTGTCCTGGCCCTGGTGGTCTTCTTCCTGGGCTGTATCACGAACGTCAACATCGGCCCTAACGGAGCGGCGGCAGCCGCGGTAGAAGGCCCCATTGCCGTCCACATAGAGAACCTGTGGAACTTCTTCGACGCGGCCAGTATCTTCATCGTCATCGGCTGTACGCTGGCCATCGTGGTGGCCAGCTTCCCGCCCAAGACGCTGGCGTCCATCCCCAAGCACTTCGGGGTTATGCTGAACGCCAACAAGTTTAACCCGATGAACATCATTGACGAGCTGGTGGACCTGGCGCAGACCGCCCGTAAGAACGGTCTGCTCGCCCTGGAAAGCAAGGCCAACGAACAGAAGGACCCCTTCTTCAAGCAGGCCATTATGCTCATCGTGGACGCCAACGACCCGGATAAGGTGCGGGCCATCCTGGAGAACGACATCGAGTGCATGTCCTCCCGGCATGAGGATTCGGCCGCCTTGTACGACAAGGCGTCGTCCGTAGCCCCGGCCTTCGGCATGGTGGGTACCCTGGTAGGTCTGATCAACATGCTGCGCAGTATGGACGTTTCCAGCGGCGGCGGCGACCTGGGCAGCAGTATGGCCACTGCCTTGGTGACCACGCTGTACGGCTGTATCCTGGCCCACATGATCTTCGGCCCCATTGCCAACAACCTGCGCATCCGCGACGGCGAGGAGGTGCTGTGCAAGGAGATTATCGTGGAGGGCATTATGTCCATCCAGTCCGGCGAAAATCCCAAGGCGCTGCGGGAGAAGCTGCTGACCTACATCCCCCAGGGAATGCGCGAGGAAGGCAGCAAAGCCGCCGGCGGCGAATAAGCGAAAACTGCGCACACGATGTAAGGAGTTGAGAACATGGCAAAAAAGAAATCGGGCGGTGGCGGCGGCGCAAACTGGATGGATACATACGGCGATATGGTCACGCTGCTGCTGTGCTTCTTCGTATTGCTTTACTCCATGTCAACCGTCAGCGAGGACAAGTGGAAGGCCATTGTCCAGAGCTTCAACCCTGCCGGCACCCCCACCAATATGGACGAGGTTTTCGGCGGCGAGGGTCCCAGCGCCGAGTACAATGAGCAGGGCGGCGTGTTCGACAACCCGGATGCGTCAGCCCAGGAGGAGATCGACACCATCATCGAGGATTTGGCCGCGGCCATTGAGCAGATGGTGGCCCAGGAGGGGCTGGAGAGCGCCATTCAGGTGGACTTGAACGGCGGCAAGGTTTATGTCACCTTCAGCGACATGCTGTTCTTCACTGGAGACAGCTATGCAATCCAGCCCCAAGGCCGGGAGGTGCTGAGCAAGCTGTGCGCCATCCTGGACACCGCCAAGGATGCCATCGACGAGATCCGCGTCCAGGGCCACACCGCCCAGGCCTACGCCAACCAGCGCAATCCGGTGGAGGGCGACCGGCGGCTGGCCAGCAACCGCGCCACGGAAGTGGTGATTTTCCTCCAGGAGAACAGCTCCATCCACCCCGCCCGGCTGATCAGCGAGGGCTTTGGCCAGTGGCGGCCCATCTCCAGCAATGCCACCGGCGAGAGCCGCGCCCACAACCGCCGTGTTGAGATGATCATCACCGGCGTGGATCTGGACGAGGCGGAGCTGAACGATATTTTGGCGCAGTATATCACCCGGTCCGACGAGGACGGCGGGCTCCACAGCGTCAACGGCACAAACTGAGCAAACCCATGAGATATCCAGATGATGAGGTGAGGTGATTCGATGGCTGAGGTGTTGTCGCAGAGCCAGATCGACGCGCTCTTAAATTCCATGCGCAGCGGCGGCGACGAGGGCAAGGCGGAGGAAAAACAGCCGGAGAAAAAGTACCGGAAATATGACTTCACCACCCCCCGAAAGTTTACCAAGGACCGGATCAAGATGCTCAACGGCATCTTTGAGAATTACACGAGAGTTATCAGTTCCCGGCTTAACGCCCAGCTGCGCACCAGTTGCGAGATCACGGTGGAGAGCATTGAGGAGCAGAAGTTCTACGAGTTCAACAACGCCCTCACCGAGGGGGATGTGCTGGCCATGGTAAACGTTACCGTTCAACCTCGCGAGGCGGGCAGCGAGGATATCCTGACGGAGGATCCGGTGATGGTGTATATATCCACCGCCACCGCGCTGGGGATGATGGATCGGTTGATGGGCAGCGAGAATGAATCGGAGCGGGATATTCCTATGGGCTATGCCTACACCGATTTGGAACTCCAGCTCTATGAGTATATGATGAAGGATATTATCCCGCTGATGGGCACCAGCTGGGAAAACTATGTGCCCGTCTCCTTTGAATACGAGCGGACCCAGGTGAACCCCACCCTGGTGCAGCTGCTCAACCTGGACGAGACGGTGGTGCTGGTGGACATGAAGCTCACCTTCAGCCAGAGCGAGGGGCGCATGAGCATCGTACTCCCGGGCAACGTGCTGATGAGCATCTTCGGCGAGGTGAACCGGGAGAGCATGGGCCGGAAGGTGGCCAGCGAGGACAACTCGTCGGAGATTTTCGACACCCTGCGGGACTCTACCCTGGAGATTATCGCCGAGCTGGGCGACACGCAGCTCACCCTCAGCGATATCTATCATCTCAATATAGGCGACGTGGTGGATCTGGGCCGGTCCAAAGACTCCCCGGTGTTCCTGGAGATTGGCGGCTACCAGTGGTTTACCGGACGCATGGGAACCCACAAGAAAAACATGGCCATCAAGATAGACGAGGTGTGCTATTCGGCCGAACAAAGGAGCGAGTAAGCGATGGAGAAGGAAATGTTCAGCCCAATGGCAATTGACGCCTTGGGCGAAATGATGAATATCAGCCTGGGCTCCTCGGCCACCGCCGTGTCAAACATGCTGGACCACCGGGTGGATATTACGACGCCCACTGTGTCCGTGGTGGACGTGAAGGAGTTCTCCCTGGGCAACCTGGAGCCGGCCATCGGCGTGGAGATCAAGTATGTCGAGGGCCTGGAGGGCAGCAACATTATGCTGCTCAAGCGCAGCGATATCAAGATCATTGTGGACATACTCATGGGCATGGAGACCGCCGATGAGGACTTTGAGCTCAATGAGTTGACCATCAGCTGCGTATGCGAGGTTATGAACCAGATGATGGGCTCGGCGGCCACCGCCATGTCGGATTTCCTGGGCTTCCGGGTGGATATCTCCACCCCGGAGTCGTTTGAGCTGGACGACCTGGAGTCATTCAAAGAGGAGCGAATGCCCGCGGGCGCGGACCAGGTGGTGGTGGTCCGGTTCTTCCTGAAAATTGAAAACGCACTGGAAAGCGAATTCATGAACGTGATGTCCGTCTCCCTGGCCAAGGAGCTGGTGAAGAGCCTGGGGCTGGAAGACGAGGTTTCCGCCGGCGTGCCGGACGCTGCCCGCCCGGAGGCCGCTCCCGCCCAGCCGGACACCAGCAACCACGTCATGAGCCAGGAGGAGATCGAGGCCATGCTCCGCAGCGGGAGCGCTGCCTCTGCACCTGCCCCTGAACCGGAGCCCAGCAATCGAATGATGAGCCAGGAGGAGATTGAGAAGATGTTGGCAGGTGATACAGCGGCAGAGCCCGAGCCCACGCCTTCCGGCGATGGGAATCGAATGATGAGCCAGCAGGAGATTGAGAAAATGCTGGCAGGCGGTGCGGCCAGCCAGCAGGCGCCGGCCGCCCCCACGCCGCCTCCTGCGCCTGCTCCGGCCCCTCAGCCCAGCCCAGCCCCTCAGCAGGCGCCCGTGCAGGCGCCTCCCGCCGCGCAGATGGTCCAGCCGGGGCAGATGCCCCCCTATCCCTACCCCCCCATGCCCGGTCCGGACGGGCAGATGCAGGGCGGCTATATGGGCTATCCTCCCATGTACTACCCCCCCTATCCCTACCCCTACCCGCCGGAGGCCAAGAAGGCCGACCCCAAGGTCGTGGCCACCAAGCCGGTACATATGGAGCAGCTTGACCCCGTGGAGCGGCTGGGCAAGGAGCAGGCTCAGAATCTGGACCTCATCATGGAGGTGCCCCTCCAGGTGACGGTAGAGATCGGCCGGGCCCGGCGGAAGGTGCAGGACATCCTGGAATTCGCCAAGGGCTCCCTGGTGGTGCTGGATAAGCTGGCAGGCGACCAGGTGGACCTGTTTGTCAACGGCAAGTGCATTGCCCGAGGCGAGGTGGTGGTCATCGAGGATAACTTTGGAGTTCGGATCACCGAAATTGTCCAGACTCCCGGCATTGAGATGCTGTCCACCGGCAAATAACCACGGCGTTACGGACCCGGCCCCGACTGTTTCAGCCGCAGGGCATCCAACATAACATTAATGAAAAAAGGATGGATCAAACCATGGCTAAGAAAATTCTGTTAGTGGACGACGCCGCTTTTATGCGCAAGATGATCAAGGATACGCTGACTAAGAACGGTTACACCGAGGTGTACGAGGCCGTTGACGGCGCCGACGCGGTGGAGAAGTTCAATGAGCTGACCCCCGACCTGGTGGTCATGGACATCACCATGCCCAACATGGACGGCCTGGAGGCCCTGAAGGCCATCCGTGCCAAGGACAGCGGCGCCAACGTGGTCATGTGCTCTGCCATGGGCCAGGAGTCCATGGTTATGGACGCGGTGCGCTCCGGCGCCAAGGATTTCATCGTCAAGCCCTTTAAGCCCGACCGCGTGCTGAAGACCGTCACCTCCATTCTGGGCGCGCCCTGATGGGAGTATCCCCGCGCAAATTTCTCCTCGCCCTGGCGGGCTCGGCGCTGGACAGCATCCTCTCCCTGATATGGCTGCTGATCTGTGTGGTAGTCATCGCGGTGCTGGCCTACCTGTTCACCAAATATGCGGCGGGCCGGGGCATCGGAGTGCTGGGTCTCTCCGGCGGGAGCGGGCAGTTCAAGGTGCTTGCCCGGCTGCCCCTGGGGCGGGATCAGAGCGTGGCGCTGGTCCAGGCGGGTGAACGCTACCTCCTGCTGGGCGCGACTCCCTCGGGGGTGTCCCTGGTGGCGGAGCTGACCCGGGAGGAGGCCCAGGCCCTGTGCGCCCAGCCCCCCGACCAGCCGCCTCCCCCCAGCTTCGCGGAGGCGCTGCGCACCGTACTAAAGCAAAAGAAACCGAGGTGAGCCAGGATGCCCGCAGACAGTCTGATCAATATCAACGGCGACAGCGTACAGACACTGGAGATCCTGTTCCTCACCACCTTGCTCGCCCTGCTGCCCTCCATGCTGGTGATGGTGACCTCCTTTACGAGGTACATCATCTCCCTGTCCTTTCTGCGCACCGCCATGGGCACTCAGCAGACCCCGCCCAACGTGGTGCTGGTGGGTATCGCCATGTTCCTCACCCTCATCACCATGAACCCGGTGATCTCCCAGATCGAGACCGAGGCGTGGGGGCCCTATACGGAGCAGGAGATCAGCCAGGAGGAGTTTTTAGACCGGGCCAGCGTCCCGCTGAAGGACTTCATGATAGACAATCTGGAGTGGAATACCCTGCGGATGTACTGCAACCTGGCCCATGTGGACGAGCCCGAGACCCGGGCGGAGGCCATGGAGCTGCCCCTGCGGCTCATTGTGCCGGCGTTCATGACCCAGGAGCTGCAAAGGGCGTTCTACACGGGACTGCTGCTATACATCCCTTTCCTGCTCATCGACGTGGTGGTCTCCTCTACGCTGATGTCCATGGGCATGGTCATGCTGCCCCCGGCCATGATCTCCACCCCCTTCAAGCTGCTTTTGTTCGTATCCGTCAACGGATGGAACCTGATGTTCAGTTCCTTGATCCGGAGTGTGAACTGATTTTCCCCCAAGAAAGGAGGATGAGCCATGGACACCGCGCAAGTGACCGACCTGCTCCGTGACGCCGTAGGCGTGGCCCTCAGGCTGGCCAGCCCCATGCTGCTGCTGAGTATGCTGGTGGGCGTGGTGGTGGCCATTTTCCAGGCGGTCACACAGATCCATGAGCAGACCATCGGCTTTGTGCTCAAGCTGATCGTGGTGGTCAGCGTGCTGCTCATCGGCGGAGGATGGATGATGGATACCCTCCAGGATTATACGAGAGAGATCTTTTCCCTCATTGCCAGCTAAGCGAGGAGCGCACCCATGATCGATTGGCCGGAGCTGACCCTGTTCCTGTTCGTCTCCGCCCGGGTGGGCGGGTTTATCCTCTTCAACCCCATCCTGGGGCGCACCAACATCCCCGCGTCCTTCCGTACGGGCATGGTGCTGGTGCTGTCCGTTTTCGTCACGTCCGTGTCGGAGCAGCAGCCCGACACCCCCTCCGGGCTGGTGGAATTCCTTGTGCTGATGCTGCTGGAGATCGCGGTGGGCTTCCTCCTGGGGATGGCGGTGAACTTTTTCTTCTATATCCCCCAGCTGGCCGGCGGCGTGATCGACACCCAGATGGGCATGACCATGAACCAGATGTATGATCCGGGCTCCTCCGCCAATCTGTCGGTGACGGCGCAGATCCTGAACACCCTGATGCTGCTGTTGTTTTTTGCCGGCGGCGGGCATCTGACGCTGCTGCGGCTGTTTCTCACCTCGGAGGAGATTGTCCCCTTCGGCCAGGTATCCATCGGCCTGCCCGCCTATAACCTGCTGCTCCAGCTGTTTGTGGAGTGTACCCTGCTGGGCGTAAAAATGTGTATGCCCGTGCTGGCGGCGGAGCTCATCGCCCAGATGGGGATGGGGGTGCTGATGAAGGTGATCCCCCAGATCAACGTGTTCGCCATCAACATTGAATTGAAGGTCATTGTCGGCCTGGCGCTGCTGCTGGTATTGATCGTCCCCTTCAGCGAGTTCCTGCTTCAGGCGGAGCTGGCTATGCTCAACAGCCTGCATGACATTTTGACCCTGACCGGGTGACTTCTTTTTGTCATTGCATTGCAAAAAATAACAGTAAGTTTTCACCCAAAATCCGCTCCTCTCCCCTTCCTGAGCAGCGGAACCGCGCGGCCCAAAGGGGGGACAGACGTTGCCCGAGGGAAATAAAACAGAAAAAGCCACACCAAAAAAGCGGCGAGACGAACGAAAAAAGGGCAACGTCTTTATGAGCCGGGACGCGGTGGCAGTGGCCACCCTGCTGGGCACCTTTGTCACCCTGTGGCTGCTTACCGGCGCCTTTACCGACCAGCTGGGCGGGTTCATGATCCTGTGCCTGACCTCCGTGGGAGACGAGGTGCAGGTGGCGTCAGACCTGTCCAACGAGCTGACTATGCAGGCCATCATGGTGATTTTGAAAACCGTGGGGCCGGTGGTGGCGGTGGCTGTCTTTTGTGCCGTGGCGGCCACCTTTGCCCAGACCCGTTTCTTGGTGAGCACCGAATCCATGAAGCCGAAATTCAGCCGCCTCAGCCCCCTCCAGGGCTTTAAACGGCTGTTTTCCCTGAAAAGCCTCGTGGAGACCTTGAAAAACCTCATCAAGATTGTCATTCTGATGGTCATCATCTTCCTGAGCATCCGGGACATGTTTTTGGAGAGCTCCAACTACCTGTACACCGATGTGACCGCCGCCGTCGCGCATCTGGTGGAAGTGGCCGTGGGCATGATTGTGCGCATCTGCATCGCCTTTGTGGCGGTGGCCGCCCTGGACTTCTTCTACCAGTGGTGGGACTACGAGAAGAATATGATGATGACCAAACAAGAGGTCAAGGAAGAGTATAAGCAGATGGAAGGCGACCCCCAGGTGAAGGGGAAGATCAAGGAGATCCAGCGCCGCCGGGCCCAGCAGCGGATGATGCAGCAGGTGCCGGGGGCGGACGTGGTCATCCGAAACCCGACCCACTTTGCCGTAGCCCTGCGCTATAAGCCGGATCAGGACGACGCCCCCATCGTGCTGGCCAAGGGGCAGGATAACGTGGCCATGCGCATCGTTCGGATCGCCGAGGAACACGACATCGCGGTGATTGAGAACGTGCCCTTAGCCCGCGCGCTGTACGCCCAGGCCGAGCTGAATCAGTTCATCCCCCAGGACCTGTACGGCCCGGTGGCGGAAGTGCTGATCTACATCTTCAAGCTGAACGGGAAGCTTAAACTGCCCGATAAGACTGTCAAATAAAGGCCCTTGGGGCCCCGCAAATGCCCAGCGAAGCTGGCTTTGTGGGAGAGGAGGAGCAGGGAAACCGTGGGGTGGCTGTGCCGCCCCTGGCCCAGGCCTCGCCGGGCGCGGCCCACGGCGGGGGAAGCTTTCGCCGCAGGCGGAAGCGCAGATGAGAGGACTTTGCGACGACGATGGAGGTGACCACCTTTGCTCAAACGCATTTTAGACAATGCCATAGCGCTGTTCGTGGTGGTCGTGGTCATGTTCCTGTTCATCCCGCTGCGCCCCGAGATTCTCGATATCCTGCTGGTGGTCAACATCGGGCTGTCCATCATGATCCTGATGATCACCATGAACATCTCCGACGCGCTGGAGTTCTCCATTTTCCCGTCCCTGCTGCTCATCACCACCCTGTTCCGGCTGGGTATGAACGTGTCCAGCACCCGGATGATCCTCACCACCGGCGATCCCGGCGTGGTGATCCGCAACTTCGGGCAGCTCATCACCCAGGGCGACATCGTGGTGGGCTTCGTGATCTTCTTCATCATCGTGCTGGTCCAGCTCATCGTCATCACCAAGGGCGCGGAGCGCGTGTCCGAGGTGGCGGCCCGGTTTACCCTGGACGCCATGCCCGGCAAGCAGATGGCCATCGATGCCGACCTGTCCTCCGGCCTTATTGACGAGCAGCAGGCCCGGGCACGCCGTGAGAAGATTCAAAAGGAAGCCGACTTCTACGGCGCCATGGACGGCGCCACCAAGATCGTCAAGGGCGACTCCACCATGTCCATCATCATCACCATCATCAATTTGGTGGGCGGCATCATCATCGGCGTGGTGGTCAACGGCGGCGACATTATGGACGTGATGAGCACCTACTGCATCCTCACCATCGGCGACGGCCTGGTATCCCAGATCCCATCGCTGATGATCTCCACCGCCACGGGCATGATCGTCACCCGGTCCGTGTCCGACGGCAGCCTGAACGTGGACGTGGTGTCTCAGTTCACCGCTCAGCCCCGGGCCATCATAACCACCGGCGTGATCCTGGTGATTCTGGCCGTCATCCCGGGCACGCCCACCCTCCCCCTGTTCATGGGCGGCGCTGCCCTGGTGGGCGGCGGGTTCTTCCTCACCCGCAAGATGGAGCAGAAGCGCCAGGCGGAGGTGGCTGCGGCCCAGGCCCCCGAGGCGCTGCCCGAGGCTGCCGCCCCCAGCGAGAGCGACTACTACCGCGACATCAACAACGTATACACCCTGCTGTCCGTGGAGCCTGTGGAGATGGAGTTCGGCTACAGCCTGATCCCCATGGTGGATGAGAGCCACGGCGGCAAGCTCATCAGCCGCATCACCATTTTCCGGCGGCAGTATGCCCAGGACATGGGCTTCGTCATCCCCTCCATCCGGCTGCACGACTCCTCCGCGCTGGGTACCAACCAGTACGCCATCCGCATCAAGGGCGAGGTGGTGGCCCAGGGTGAGATCCTGGTGGATTACTACCTGGCTTTGGAGCCGCCCAACCCCCTGGGGGAGATCGACGGCATTGAGACCATCGAGCCCGCCTACGGCATCCCCTCCCGGTGGATTCTGCCAGAGAACAAGGAGATGGCGGAAATCTACGGCTATAACGTCATCGATCCGCTGTCCGTCATGCTGACCCACCTGGCGGAGACGGTGAAGAAGCATACATACGAGCTGCTCACCCGGGCGGAGACCATCCGCCTGGTGGACAATCTGAAGCAGACCTCCCCGGAGCTGGTGGAAGAGGCGGTCCCCGCCATTATCCCCTACTCCAAGCTGGAAAAGCTGCTGCGCAACCTCCTCCAGGAGGGCGTGCCCATCAAGGACCTGGCCACCATCGTGGAAACCGCCGCCGACGCCTTCTCCCAGGGCCGGGACCTGGACATGACCACCGAGCAGGTCCGCGGGGCGCTGGCCCGCACCATCACCCGCCGGTTCTGCGAGGACGGCCAGCTCCGGGTCATCACCCTGGACGCCGAGGTGGAGAAAAAAATTATCTCCTCCCTCACCCGCAACGAGCAGGGCGTGTACCTGGCTATGGGCCCCGACCTGATGCAGTCCATCATCTCCCAGCTGGCCGAGCATTTGAAGAAGTTCGGTGACCTGTCCCAGACGCCGGTCATCCTGGTCAGCCAGGTGATCCGCGGCTACTTCAGCCGTATGATTACCCAGTTCTATCCCCACGTGTACGTGCTCTCCTTCAATGAGATCACCAACACCGTACAGATTCAAGCCCTGGGCAACATCACCGACCAGACGCCTGCCCAGGTTCAGCGAAGGGCGGTGAACACATGAGTACCGCCGCCGCCCAGCGCCGCTACACCGAGGAAGAGATCGAGGCCATGAGCACCTCCGACCTGCTGGCCCTCTACAAGCAGACCGGCATCGAGGAGCTGAAATGGCCCCTGGTGCTGCGGTACGAGGGGCTCATCAAGAGCGCGGCCCTGCAGATACGGGGCGTGTACAGCAGCTTTGCCCAGGTGGACGACATTGTCAGCGAGGGCATCCTCACGCTGCTCAGCTCCATCGACAAATTTGACCCGGATAAGGGCATCAAGTTTGAGACCTATGTGTCCAAGCGCATCCGGGGCATGGTCATTGACCTGGCCCGGAAGCAGGACTGGCTGCCCCGGAATATCCGGCAGCGGGCCAAGGAGATCGACGTGGCCGTGTCCAACCTGGCCAACGAGCTGGGGCGGTTTCCCACCGACCAGGAGGTGGCCGCCCACCTGGGCGTTCCCACCGATAAGTACCAGAAGGAGGCCGCCCGGGTGGCGCTGAGCAACACCCTGTCCCTGGACGCACTGATGGACTCCCGGGATCTGGAGGGCTACCACTTTGAGGTGTCCGACCAGGACCCCAAGCTCCAGCCGGAGCTGGTGCTGGAGGACCAGGAGCTTCAGGAGACCCTGGCCCAGGGCATTGCGTCGCTGCAAAAGAACGAGCAGCTGGTGCTGTCCCTCTACTACGAAAAGAATCTTCACATGAAAGAGATCGCCCAGGTGATGGAGGTCAGCGAGCCCCGCATCTCCCAGATCCACTCCCGGGCCATCCAGAAGCTTCGGGACTTCATGAGCGGATATCTGAACAGCGAGGCCCCTCCCAAAACCTCTAAAAAGCGGAAGAAGGCATGATGCAAGATGTTTAAAGGCTTCTACAACCTGACCTCCGGCATGATTACTCAGCAGCAGCATCTGAACGTGGTGGGCAACAATATGGTGAACATCTCCACCTCCGGCTTCAAGGAGAGCCGGTACACCGCCACCACCTTTGACGACGTGATGTACAGCCGGGTGGGCAACGAGGAAAAAATCTACACCGACATCGGGCGGCAGAGCTACATCCGGGCCAACAGCGAGATTTACGTCATCCACGACCAGGGCGTCCCCGAGCCCACCGATATCCCCCTGGATTTTGCCATCCTGGGGGACGGGTTCTTCGCCATCCAGCGGGACGACGGCACCGTCACCTATACCCGGTCCGGCAGCTTCTCTCTGGACGACGAGGGCTATCTGTGCTACCCTGGCATGGGCTATGTGCTGGACCCCGAGGGCAACACCATCCGGCTGTCCACCGACAAGCTGGACGTGGATGAGCGGGGGAACATCTTCACCCAGGAGGGCGGCTATCTGGGCACTCTGGGCGTGTACGCCTTTGACGACGTGGAGCAGCTGGACTACAACGACCAGGGCTTCTTCGACGGCGAGGGAGCCCAGGCCGTAGAGGTCCCCTCCATCCTGTGGAAGTACCTGGAGCGGTCCAACGTGGATATGATCCGCCAGATGACTGAGATGCTCACCTGCCAGCGGGCGCTCCAAAGCGCCGCCACGGTGACCAAGATCTACGATGAGCTGATGGGCCATTCCGCCAGCGACATCGGCCGTATGGGATGAGGTGAATTGACATGAATCAATCCTTCTACATCGGCGCCGTGGGCGCCCAGATGCAGCAGCGCCGGCTGAACATCATCGGCGACAACGTCGCCAACCTGAATACCATCGGCTTCAAGGCCGACCGAACCGACTTTCTCGCCCTGATGTACCAGAACCACCGCGGGGCCGTCAATGGGGAGCTGACGGAGCTGCCCATGGGCGTGGGCACCCGGCTGCTGATGACCTCCACCGACTTCTCCCAGGGGCCGGTGGTGGATAATGGCCGCACCCTGGACTATATGATCGAGGGGGACGGCTTCTTTGCCCTGGTGGATCTGGCCACCGGCGAGGTCAGCTACACCCGCAACGGCGCGTTCACCATGTCCGAGCTGGTGCGGCCCACCGGTGAGGTGGACGAGGAGGGCCAGCCCATCACGGAAAAGGTGTTCTGCCTGGGGGACGGCACGGGGCGCTTCGTGCTCAGCGACATGGGCGGCCTGATTGAGGTCACCGACCCCACGGAGAAGCTGCCCATCGGCATCTACGACTACGCCAACTACAACGGCATGCTGCAGCTCGACGACACCCGCTATATGCCCGTGGATAAAAACGGCAACCTGTGGCGGGGTACCGGCACTCTGCACCAGGGCTACCTGGAGGGCTCTAACGCCGATCTGGCAGAGGAGTACAGCAAGGTCATCGAATCCCAGCGGGCCTACGGCATGGCCCTGAAAATGGTGCAGACCTCCGACGAGATCGAGAGCACCATCAACGGTCTGCGCAACTGAATACGGTCATCGTTTTGCAGATGATAGGAGGAAGCTGAATGGCAATCAAGAACTACGACGAGCTGAATTCGCTGGAGCTGGACACGCTCCGGGAAATCGGCAGCGTCGGCACCGGCAACGCGGCCACCGCCCTGTCCCAGATGCTGGGGCGCGAGGTGCGCATCACGCTGCCCGAGGTGCGGATTATGGGGTACAACGAGGCGATTGAGTGGATCGGCGGCCCGGAGGAGATTACCGCCGGCGTACTGGTGAAGCTCAGCGGCCATCTCAGCGGCATCATGCTGTCGGTGCAGCCGCTGGAATTTGTGAACATTGTGCTGTCCAGCATAATGGACAAAACCGTGACGGACTACAGCCAGCTCACTGAGATGGAGCATTCCGCCCTGGTGGAGGTGGGCAACATCATGATCTCCACCTTTATAAACGCGCTGAGCGGGTTGGCCGGCATGGACGTAAACCTCACCGTACCTGCCTTCACCGTAGATATGCAAGGGGCTATCCTGGCCGTGCCCATGGCGGAGTACGGCGGACAGTCCGACTACATTATGACCATTGGCGGCAATTTTGTCAGCGACAACAAGCAGGTTCCCTGCCGCCTGCTGCTGTCGCCCGACCTCCGGTCACTGAATGCTTTATTAAGGAAGCTGGGCGTAAGCGATGGCTAGCGACAAGATTACCATCGGCATTGCAGACATGAAGATGACCAAGGGGACAGGTATGTTGGTCACCTACGCACTGGGGTCCTGCATCGGAATCTGCTTGCACGACCCGGCCCTCAAGCTGGGGGCACTGGTGCATATCATGCTGCCGGTCAATATGGAGGCAGGGCGGAAAAATCCCATGAAATACGCAGATACCGGCATACGGGAGACCCTGAAGCAGATGGAAGCCAAGGGCGCCAACCGCTCCAGAATTACCGCCAAGATCGCCGGCGGGGCCATGATGTTCAAGGATGGGACCGGGTCGCTGGGCAACATCGGCCAGCGCAACATCGAAAGCGTGAAGCTCAACCTGAAAAAAGAGGGCATTCGCCTGCTGAAAGAGGACGTAGGCGGGTCCGTGGCCCGCACCCTGCTCTTCGACGTGAACAGCGGCCTGGGGTGCGTGCGCTGCTATGGCCGGCAGGAACTGATTATTTAACAGTCCACAAGACAAAAAGGAAGTGTTGGAAATGAGGGAAGACAACAAGCAGGGTATCCTATTGGAGTCCGGCACCAATGAGATCGAAGTGATGAAGTTTACCATTGGCGGCAATCTGTACGGCATCAACGTGGCTAAAGTGCTGGAGATCATGATCGCCGCGCCGGTGAAGCCCATGCCCCTGTCCCACCCGTCGGTGGAGGGCATCTTCAAGCCCCGCGACACAGTCATCACGGTGGTGGACCTGCCCAAGTACCTGGGTGCGGAGAGCCCCAAGGACGACAAAGACATCTTCATCGTCACCAACTTCAACAAGATGTGCATTGCCTTCCGTGTGCATACTGTGGATCGCATCAGCCGCATCTCCTGGACCGATATCCACAAGCCGGACAAGACGGTGTCCGGCGGCGCGGAGAGCGTGGCCACCGGCATCGCCCAGTGCAATGGTGAACTGGTCACCATCCTGGACTTCGAGCGCATTGTGGCGGAGATCGCCCCGGAGACTTCCATCCAGATCTCCGAGGTGGAGCAGCTGGGGCCCCGTGAGCGCAACGACAAGCCCATCTGGGTGGCGGAGGACTCCGTCCTGCTCAGCAAGATGATCGGTGATTCCCTGCGCAAGGCCAATTATGTGAACCTGCACATGTTCCCCAACGGCCTGGAGCTGTGGGAGGCCCTGGCCGCCCTGCCACAGGATGGTGAGCTGAGCCGCGACGTGGCCCTCATCATCACCGACATTGAGATGCCCCAGATGGACGGGCACCGGCTGACCAAGCTGGTGAAGGAGAGCACCAGCCGGTTCAAGGAGATCCCCCTGATCATCTTCTCCTCCCTCATCAGCGAAGAGATGCGCCTCAAGGGCCGGGACCTGGGGGCGGACGAGCAGCTCACCAAGCCGGAGATCGGCCATCTGGTGGATGTGATGGATCACCTGCTCCTGCGCTATGAGCAGACCCACCGGTAAGGACGTATCAAAAGGAGGCAGTTTGTATGAGCGGCAAATATATCGTGCGGCAGCCTATCCGGGACCTTGAGGGGAATACCATTGGACACGAAATCCTATACCACGGGGCCAATCAGGCCTTCAGCAGCGACAGCTCCAGCTCCAGCGCGGAATTTGCCGCCGCCAACACCATCTACAGCTTTCTCACCGACAACAGCCCCAAGGTGTTGAAGGGCACGCTGAACTTCATGACTTTCACCACCATGCTGCTGATGAAAAAGACCCCCCGGCTCTTTGACAGGAGCGACCTGGTCATCCAGATCGACGACGCGGTGATTATCCACCCCCTGTCCATGCATCTGGTGCAGCAGTACGTCAAGGAGGGCTACCGCATCGCGGTGAACGACTTCCAGTTCACCCCCCGCTACCTGTCCCTGCTGGATGACATCCACTTTATTAAGATCAACGCCAAGACCGCCAGCGAGGCCACCGTCCGCAACACGGTGGAGGTCGCCCACAGCATGAACATCAAGTGCATCGTCACCAACGTGGACGACGAGAAGCTGTACCGTCAGGCTATCCGGCTGGGTGCGGACGGAGTGGAGGGCAGCTATGTGGCCGGCAGGCTCACCACCAAGGCCCACAGCAGCGCCTACATCCAGAGCAACTTCTTTCAGCTCATGGTGGCCGTCACCCGGGACGAACCCAACGTGGAGGAGATCGAGCAGATGATCACCGCGGACGCCAGCCTGTCCTACGGTCTGCTGAAAATGGTCAACTCCGCCTACTTTGCCCTGCGCCACCGGGCCACCACCATCACCCAGGCCATCATGACCCTGGGCCTGGGGCAGCTGAAGCAGTGGATCTACCTGCTCAGCGCCAGCAATGCGGAAAACGAGACGGACCCCGGTTCGGAGGAGTTCCTGAAGCAGTCCTTCATGCGGGCCAACTTCTGCAGTGAGCTGATGAATTACGCGAAGAATATGCCCATATCCAAGTCGGAGGCATATTTGATGGGCATGTTTTCCACGCTGAATTATCTGATCGACGCCCCGCTGGAGGATATCCTGGCCGAGGTGCCGGTAGCGGACGAGATTAAGGCCGCCCTGCTTCACCATGAGGGCCGGTGCGGCAAGCTGTATGACCTGGTGCTCAGCTACGAGGTGGCGGACTGGGAGCGCATCACCGCCCTGGCGGAGGAGCTGGGCATTCCGGACAACATGATGACCAGCATCTACTTCATCTGCATGGAGAATGTGAACTCCCTCTGGGAGCAGCTGACCCACCCCTACCAGCAGCAGATTGAGCAGACGGAGCCCGAAGAGGCGGCCGCTGAAAGCGACGTCCCTGTGGGCTGACAAGGCGGCAAAAAATCCCTGGCGGAGCCTCGCTCCGCCAGGGATTTTTCTTCCTTCCGGTTTGGCTCAGCGGCCGTGGTGAGGCCGCTCCATTACCAGCTTGCAGGCGTGGAGCAGCTGGGCCGTGATGTCGCTGCTGAATTTGCCCTCATATACCGTCAGCCGGGGGATCAGGTCGCCCCGTTCCAGCACCACGTACTTGGAGGGGAGGTTGTTCAGCGTGATGGCCTTCACGTCCTCCATGCAGCGGGCGCAGGTGCACAGGCCGAACATCTTCACATACTTGGGGGCCTTCTCCTCCACCAGCACCTGCATGACGTTGATGTAGCCGGGGTATTGGGGGAAGGTGTGCCCGCTCCACTTCTGGGCGGCATCCTCTGCGGTGGGGGCCTGTTCCGCAGCGGGGGCCGCCTCTGCCTCAGGCTGGGGGGCTGGGGCCGCTTCCTGGATGGGCTCCGGTACGGGCTCGGGCTGAGGCGCGGGAGCCGTCTCCTGGATAGGCTCGGGCTGAGGTGCGGGGGCCGTCTCCTGGACGGGCTCGGGCTCAGGCCTGGGCTGGGGTGCGGGCTGTGAGGAGAGCTCCCCCTCCAGCGCGTCCTCCAGCGCGTTCTTGATCTGGGCGGACACGGCCATGTCGGGGGCCATGGAGGTGACGATGGGCGGAGTGGGAGGCGTGGGCGCGGCGGGTGCAGCCGAGGTCTCGGCGGTCTCCTCTGCAGCGGATTCGGGCTTTTTGCTCAGCAGGTTCATCACCCGTGCGGTTTTGCTGGTTTTGTCTTTTGATGCCATGACGCTGATCTCCTTACTTAATTGAAGAATTTGGAAATATACTTCTGCTTGAACGACTGCTTGGGCCGGGGGAACTGCTGGCCGGCCACCACGTCCACGATCTCCATGAAGTCCTGGGCGGGGCGGGAGTCAGGCTGGTAGGTGAGCACGCTCTGCCCGTGGGCGGGGGCCATGGCCACGCCCACCCCCCGGTGGATCTTGGCCTGGAACACCTGGCTGCCCAGCTGCCCGGCCACCTCTTGGGCCAGCTCCAGAATGTCCTTGGACAGGGTGAGCCGGCCGTTGAACTTGTTGATGAGGATGCCGATCACCTTCAGGCTGGGGTTAAAGGCGTCCCGCACCGTTTCAATGGTTTCCTGGAGCTGGGTGACTCCAACCAGGCTGAGCACCTCTGCCTCCATGGGCACGATGAGCCCGGTGGACGCCACGTAGGCGTTGACGGTGAGGATATTCAGGGCCGGGGGCGTGTCGATGATGACGAAGTCATACCGGTCGCGCAGGCCGGCCAGCTGGTCGCTCAGCATGAATTCCCGGCGGGGCACGGTGAACTCCACCTCGGCGGCGGACAGCATGATGTCCGAGGGCAGCACGTCGCCGTACTCGGTGGGCTGGATGGCCTCCTCGATGGAGCATGTTCCCTTCAGCACATCGTAGATGGTGCTGCCGGAGCCGATGTCCAGCCCCAGGTTGAAGCCCAGGTTGCCCTGGGGGTCCAGGTCGATGCCCAAAACCCTGGCTCCCCGCTGGTGGAGGCCGCATACCAGGGCGGAGGCGGTGGTGGTTTTCCCCACGCCTCCTTTTTGGTTGGTGACGGTGATGATCTGAGTCAAGGAATATTCCCTCCCCTTTACAAAAACTTGGAGAAAAGTCTTAAGTTTAATATACTACAGGTCGATAAAAAAGAACAGAGGTACAGCGAAAAAACTATGAAAAAATTTTAGAAATTTTTTCATGAAACATGCTTGGGGCGGGGCGTTCCGCCCATAGGCCTGGATAGAAAGGAGCGATCCATTATGGCGTCTATCACCAGTTTGAGCAACAGCAGTTATAACACCAGCAGCATCTACGGCAACCGAAACATTCTTTCCGGTCTGGCCAGCGGTATGGATACCGAGCAGATGATCGAAAACGCGGTATCCGGCATCAAGACAAAGATCCAGAACCTGGTCAAAAAGCGCACCAAGCTGGAATGGCAGCAGGAGGCCTACCGCAGCATCATCGACAAGGCCGCAACCTTTAACAACAAGTATACCTCCTACACCTCCAAAACCAACCTGCTCAGCAGCAGCTTCTTTACCAACGCGGTGAACACCGCCGTGCTGGGCACCTATGCGGACAAGATCACCGCCAGCGGCAAGAGCTCCAGCGACATCAAGATCAATTCGGTGAAGCAGATGGCCACCGCCGCCTCCTACACCGTGTCCGGCCTGGCCGGCATGACCGGCGGCGGGATCCAGAGCATCACCGGCAAGGACTTCGACATCGCCAGCGACATTCCGGTGAGCACGGTGTCCGGCTCCCTGACTTTCCAGTACGGCGGCACCAACGGCACCACCTTCGACGTCAGGTTTGATGAGCTGGAGGACCTCAACGAGGTGGAGGTCCTCAATGACGACGGTTCCGTCAAGGAAGACGCCAGCGATTCCGAAAAGCTGGCCCAGGCCATCAAGAACAAGCTCAGCGAGATCACCTATACTTACACCAAAAACGGCTTCCAGGAGACCACCACCGCCGACAAGGCCATCAAGCTGGAGGTGAATGAGACGGGCCGGATCGTCTTCTCCGACGGGCTGGGCAACGGCAACACGGTGAAGATCAGCTCCTCCTCCGGCGAAATTGATAAGTATGCCGGGGAGAACGTCATTACGTCCCCCGGGGCGTTGACCAAGGATATGAAGACCCACCAGTATCTGGCCGACAAGGAACTGGGGATCACCTTTAATGGCACCACCAAGAAGATCAGTCTGGCGGATGTCATTAAGAATACCGACGTGGACGGCGATGATCCCAACCAGTCTTTTGCGGATAACCTGCAGAAGGAGCTGGACAACGCCTTCGGCAAGGGCAAGATCACGGCCTCCTATGGGGACGGCAAGCTGTCTCTCACCCCCAACGGCAAGGGCGACGTGATGACTCTGGGCGGCAGCGCCGTAAAGGCCTTGGGTTTTGAGACCGGCGACGCCAACTATGTCAACCCCGGCAAGAAGCTCACCGATATCCTGGGCGACAAGGCCGATTCCATTTTCAGTGAGGCCAACCGGCTGAAGGGTACCAGCGATGCCATCCAGAAGACCACCCCCAACGGTACCGTCTATTATGTGGACAGCGCGGGCAACTCTGTGGACAAGGACGGCTATCGGCTCGACAGCAACGGCAAGGCGCTCTATGATTTTAAGATCAACGGTGCCCAGATCAATGTCACTGAGGACACCACCCTGGAGAGCCTGATGAACTCCATCAACTCCAACGCCGAGGCGGGCGTGAAGGTGAGCTACTCCAAGCTGACCAATGAGTTTAAGTTTACCGCCTCCGAGACGGGAGCCAACAGCAAGATTGAGTTCGGCGGGATGGCCAAGGACCTGTTCGTTTCGGGCGACCACAGCTCCAGCGACAGCTTTGCCGACACCTATGGCATTAATCTGAATGATGGCGAACGCAAGCGCATCGCCTTTGGGTTTGACAGCTATGACCTCAGCCTCGTTATCTCAAGCGATGATACGATACAGGACATCGCCGACTACCTGAACCAGAGCATTTACAATGATGGCTGGACCGCCTCCTATGACGAACTCTCGGGCCAGCTCATGATCACCGACAAGACCGGCAAGGCGGTGAATTTCGATCTGTACGAGGGCGATAACCGCAACAACGGTACAAAAATTGATATTCCGGAGTTTGCGTCCTCTTATACCGGCGGCCAGGACGCCGTCATGGATGTGGAGATTAACGGTGTGCGGTTTAAGAACCTGACCCGCAGCAGCAACAGCTTCGATCTGGACGGTCTGACCGTCAACGTGAAGGGCACCTTCGACGCGGTGGGCAAGGACGGCGCGGATTACGAGCCCATCACCTTCAACACCACCACCGACACCGACAAGATTATCGACGCCATCCGCAGCTTCGTGGAAGATTACAACGAGATGGCCACCGAGATCAAGAACGCTTACTCCACTATGCCCACCCAGAAGTCCGACGGCAGCCGCTATGAGCCCCTCACCGCGGAGCAGGAGGAGCAGTATTCCGAGAGTGAGCTGAAGGCCTACAACGAAAAGGCCAAGCAGGGCATCCTCTTTGGCGACACCACCCTGTCCAGCATGTACAGCAAGCTGCTCTCCGCCATTGCCCCGGGCGGCACCGACGGCCAGACCCTGCGGGAGATCGGCATCGGCACCTCCTACAGCGACGGCATGACCACCCTGTCCCTGGACGAGGATAAGCTGCGTGCCGCCCTGGAGAGCGACCCGGACAAGGTGAAGAACGCCTTTACCAAGACCAAGGAGGGCGGCTCCTCCAGCAACGGGCTGATGCAGACCATGCAGAACACCTTGAACACCTACGTCAAGACCACCGGTGAGCCCAAGGGCGTGCTGATTACCAAGGCGGGTTCCGTTAAGGCCCCCACCTCTCTGAACAGCAACAGCCTCAAGAGCCAGATCGACAGTATCGATAACCAGATCGACCGCTGGCAGGATAAGATGTCCAGCCAGATCGACCGCTACACCACCCAGTTCAGCCGTTTGGAGCAGCTGATTGCTGAGATGAACTCCCAGGCCTCCGCATTTGCCGGCCTGATGGGCGGGTCCACCGGCTACTAAACCATCAACGGCGAAAAAGGAGTCAAGAATGGACAGAAAAGGCTTCCAGGGTTACCAGGGTTACAAGGAGCAGGGCATCAACGATATGACCCCGGGGGAACTGCTCCTGCTGCTGTACGATGAGCTGGTCAAACGCCTGCTCCGGGCCGGTCTGGCCCTGGACAAGGCGGATTACCCCCTGTTTGAGGCAAGCGTGGACCGAGCTTTGGACATCGTCCGCTACCTGGACGACACCCTGGATATGCAGTACCCCATCAGCCGGAACCTGAACCGCCTGTACGACTATTTCAGCTTCGAGCTGAACCGGGTGAAGGCCGGGCGGAACAAGACCGAGCTGGAGCGGGTGAAGACCATGGTGGGCGAACTGCGGGAAACCTTCCGGGAGGCGAACCAGAACGCCCTCCGGGAGCTGGCTGCTGCCGCCGCCCAGGAAAAGGCCGGGGCCGAGGGCTGACCCATGAACGAGAAAACCGTGATGGACGCCTTGGTGCAGATGAAGCGCACCGGCAACCTGCTCAATGAGCTGTGGGATCTGACCCAGCAGCTGGGTCAGGCGATCGACCGCAACGATCAGGTGAGCACTCAGATGCTTATCAGCATGCGGGAGGAACCGCTGGGCAAGCTCCAGGACGCAGACCGCGCCCTGCGCGAACAGCTGGAAGCCCTGCATGGGGGGGAGGACGCCGCTTTGCTGGCCGGCATGCTCAACGGCGGCCCTCCCGCTGACCCCGCCCAAAAGCCGCAGCAGATGCTGTGTGAGCAGGTGGCGTCCAACCGGCGGCGGCTCACACAGATCACGGAGCTGGACCGGGTGCTCAACCAGCGCCTGGGCCGGGAAAAATCCGCTTACGTATAGGACTGAAACAATAAAATATCGGCCCGGTGTCTCACCGGGCCGATATTCCACGAACAAAGCCTGCTATGTACCGGGCCGAGACAGCACCCACAGCGGTGCGCCGCTGTCCCGGGCGGAGGACAGCTCGTCTATAATGATCTGCGGGTCCCAGGCCACCAGACTTCGCTCCAGGCTGTTGGGGTCGGCCACCAGGACGTCTCCGCTGAGGGTCACCCCCCGGATGAGGATGAAGTGGCCGCCTTCGGTGAAGTGGCCGGGGCCCACCAGGGCCGCCAGGATGTGGCCGGAGTACAGCTCCCGGCGGATTGCGTCCGCCGTGCGCTCACCAATGGCCTCCGCGTCCAGGCCGAAGGCCCGGGCGGTGCCCTGGATGATGGAGTGGTAGGAACCGCTCCGCCGTGCCCAGTAACCGTTCTCCGCCGCCCAGGCGGCCATCTGTGCCGGATCGGTGTCGGTGTCCGTCATGCTGGCCACGGCCATGGCCATGGCCGTGGGTCCGCAGCCGTAGGGGCCGATGGGATCGGTGCCATAGAGCTGGTCGGCCCATGCCTCGTCCGCCTGACAGTAGTAGACGATGTCCACTATGCCGCCGGTGAGGATCTGCCTGCCGTCCGCCTCCAGCACCTCGGTGAGGGCTGGGTCCCCGGCGGGGAGATGGAAGGAGGGACTGGGGTCCGGCTCCAGTGTTTCTTCCAACACCAGGACGATCTCCTCCGGCCCGGCCGTGAGCTGTTCCCAGAGGGCCGCAGCCTGATGGGCGGCCTGCCCGGCCAACTCCGTCGCTTTCGTGCCTACCGCCCGGCAGAAGCGCCCGGCGGCGTCCACGGCAGTATCCACAGCGGCTTTCCCGGCGTTGACCGCCACCGCGGCGGCGTAGCGGACGGGAGCCACAATCCGGTCGTAGGTCTCCGGGGCGAAGTGGCGGCAGGCGGCCAGCTCTACCCCGCCGATACAGATCACGGCCAGCAGGACCACCAGCGCAATATTGCGCACCATATGGTTTGAGTTTCTGTTTTTTCCCACCCGGACCCCTCCCCTCTTGTGAAAATCTGCTTCTATTATAACAGATAAAAAGCGGTTTTCAATGGAAAGAAATATACCTCATCCGCAATTACGGCCAGGAGACGTTTATGCCCACCATTTATCTGGACCATGTATCAAAATTTTATAAGCCAAAGCGGCGCCGAAAAGGGCCTGTGCATCAGGATATGGGCGTGGAGGACGTGGAGCTGAACATCCGCCAGGGAGAGTTTATCTTCGTGGTAGGGGGCAGCGGGGCCGGAAAGAGCACGCTGCTCCGGCTTATCACAGGCACTGCCAAGCCCACCCGCGGCAAGGTTTATCTGGACGGCAAGGACCTGAACCGGGTGATGCTGCTCAGCCGCAACCGGGCCTCGGTGATGTTCGGGAAAATCTGGCAGGACCCCACGTTGATCCGCAAGAAAACCATCGGCGAAAACCTGGCTCTGGCCTCCTGCATCGCCGTGGGGCGCGAGTCCCCGAAGGTGGTGGATATCCGCATCAAAAAGGTGCTGGGCCTGGTGGGGATGAAGGGCGTGGAGGACAAGTATCCCGTGGAGCTGTCCATCGGGCAGTGCCGCAGGGTGGAGCTGGCCCGGGCGATGATCGGCAGCCCGCCTATCCTCATTCTGGATGAGATCACCGCCAACTTGGACGACGACTGCATCTGGGATACGCTGCATCTGCTCAACGACATGAACCGCCGGGGCACTACCGTCATCATGGCCACCCACGACAGCCAGTATGTGAACATACTCCGCCGCCGGGTCATCACCATGTCGGGCGGGCGGGTGGTTTCAGATGAGGAAAAGGGAAAATACGGTGACGTGCTGGAGAGGGACAGGAAACCCCTGGTCTTAACCAAGCTCAGAACCGATTTCATATAAATACACCAAACAGCAGAAATTGAGGAGGAAACGTAAATGATCAAAAACATGAAGATCAGAAAGAGTCTGATTCTAGGGTTCGGAGTCACCATCGTCATCTCTGTGATCATCATTATCGCGTCCATCATCCTGATGACCATTCAGAAGGGCCAGTATACGGACATTCTGAATGACTATGTCGGCGCCAACGACATTGTCTCCGAGTGCCGCATTGATTACAATATCGCTGGGCGCAGCCTGCGCGACGCGGTGCTGGGCGGGGATATGTCCAACCTGGACACCGCTACCCAAAAGGTATCCGAGCTGACCAGCCGCCTGGAGGATTTGGATAAGGTATATCCTCTGGATGACAGGACCGAGCTGAACAGCTTTGTCAACACAGTCAAGGAATGGCGTACGGAAGCTGAAAATATCGTGGCTATTGCCCGCGCCAACACCACCGCGAGCCGCTCAGAGGCTGCCGCCCTGATTGCCAGCGACTGTTCCCCCAGGCTGAAGGCTGCCGCCGAGGCCGGCGATGCCTTGGCCGATAAGCTTCAGCAAAAGCAGGACGAGATCATCGCCCGTCAGGGTATGATTTCCAATGTCGCCATCTGCATCATTGTGACCGCTTTGCTTATTGCCACCATTGCTGTGCTGCGCATCGCATTTATCATTATCAAGAGTATTGTGGTTCCTGCGGAGCAGGTTCACGCCGCTCTGGAAGGCTTCAGCCAGGGCAAGCTGGACATCCCTGTGGAGTACCACAGCACCAGCGAGCTGGGCGAGATGTGCGACGCGCTGCGCACCAGCCAGAAGGTGCTGGGCGAGGTCATCAGCGATACCTGCAGCCTGCTGGAAGAGATGGGCAACGGCAACTTCGACGTGCGCAGCAAGAGCGCCAACATGTATGTGGGCTCTCTGAGCAGCATTCTGGCCTCCGTCCGCGTCATCAACCGCAGCCTCAGCGATGCCCTGACCCAGATCAACCAGAGCGCCGAGCAGGTGTCCGCCGGCGCCGAGCAGGTGTCCACCGGCGCTCAGTCTCTGGCCCAGGGCGCTACCGAGCAGGCCAGCGCGGTGGAAGAGCTGTCCGCCACCATCGCTGAGATCTCCAACAACTCCCGCAAGAACGCAGAAAACAGCGAGCAGGCCATGGCGCACTCCAATGACGCCAGCCAGTGCCTCAACGAGAGTTCCCAGTACATGCAGCAGATGGTGGAGGCCATGGAGAAGATTTCCGAGTCCTCTTCCGAGATCGGCAAGATCATTGCCACCATCGAAAACATCGCTTTCCAGACCAATATTCTGGCACTGAACGCCGCTGTGGAGGCCGCCCGTGCGGGCAGCGCCGGCAAGGGCTTCGCCGTCGTTGCCGACGAGGTGCGCAACCTGTCCGCCAAGTCCGATGAGGCTGCCAAGGCCACCAAGGAGCTCATTGACCGTTCCATCGTGTCCGTCAAGGAGGGCAGCGAGATTGTCCAGAAGGTGTCCGCGTCCCTGCAGGCCACCAACGAGCGCGCAGGCCTGGTGGTGGGGGCTGTCCAGCAGATTGCCAAGGCCGCTGAGGAGGAGTCCGAGGCCATCGCCCAGGTGACCGAGGGCATCGACCAGATCAGCTCCGTGGTGCAGACCAACTCCGCTACCAGCGAGGAGTCCGCTGCCGCCAGCGAGGAGCTGTCCAGCCAGGCTTCCTTGATGAAGGAGCTGCTCAGCCGCTTCAAGCTGCACCAGGACGGCTATTCGCCCAAGCCCCAGCTGCCCGCCTACAGCGCCGCTTCTTCCGCCAGCTCTTCCTACGACGATTACGACGCCTCCTCCAGCGGCTCTGCTTCCAGCGTGTTCAGCAAGTATTAATCAACCAAACAGGCTGCCAGGGGGCGGCAGTCATGCCGTCCCCTGGCATTTTCTTATGAAATTCCCGAGAGAGGAGCAGACCTATGGCAGAATGGAAGGCCCAGGATAAGGACCTGATCTTCGCCCTGGATATCGGCACGCGCAGCGTGGTGGGCGTGGTGGGTCGGCCGATGGACGACCGGCTGAAGGTCATCGACGTGGAGATGGCTGAGCACGGCAAGCGGGCCATGATGGACGGACAGATTGATGACATCAGGCAGGTGGGCGCCCTGGCCAAAACGGTGACGGAGCAGCTGGAGAGCCGTCTGGGCGTGCGCCTGGAACGGGTGTGCGTGGCCGCCGCCGGGCGGGCCCTGCGCACCCAAAAGGGCTCCTTCACGCTGGAACTGCCCGAGGAGCAGTCCATCGACGCCGAACAGATCAGCCGGCTGGAGGCCGGGGCGGTGTCCGCCGCCGAGGAGGCCCTCCAGACCGACAGCGACAGCCGCCGGCAGATGTTCCTGGTGGGTTACACCGTGGCCCAGTACCGGCTGGATAACTACCCCATGGCAAACCTGCAGTACCACACCGGGCGCAAGGCGGAGGCCGATGTGGTGGCCACCTTCCTCCCTGGGGAGGTGGTGGAGAGCCTGTACGCCTCCATGCGCGCCGCGGGCCTCCAGGTGGCCAGCATGACGCTGGAGCCCATCGCCGCCATGAACGCCGCCATCCCCGCAGAGCTGCGGCTGCTGAACCTGGCGATGGTGGACATCGGCGCGGGCACCACCGACATCGCCCTGTGCCGGGACGGCAGCGTGGTGGGCTACACCATGGCCACCGTGGCCGGGGACGAGATCACCGAGGCTATCATGCGCTCCTTCCTGGTGGACTTCAAGACCGCCGAGCAAATCAAGCGGTCCATCGGCGAGAGCGAGGACCTTATCCGCTGCCGGAACATTCTGGGTCAAGAGGAGCGGGTGGCCGTCAATGAGGTGGTCCAGGTCATCCAGGAGCCCATGGATAAGCTGGCAGACGCTATTGCCAAGCAGATTTTAAGCGTGAACGGCAGCGCTCCCTCCGCTGTGTTCCTTGCGGGCGGCGGCAGCAAGCTGGCCGGCCTGCGGGAAAAGGTGGCCATTCAGCTGGAGATGGACGAGAAGCGGGTGGCCATCGCGGGCAACAATTTCGCGCTGAGCGTGTTTTCAGAGTCCCTGGAGCTGGAGAAGCCGGAATACACCACCCCCTTGGGCATCGCCATCTCGGCGGGCCTGGGGCTGCTCAACGACAGCTATGTGGTCATTCTCAACGGCCAGAGCGCCAAGCTGTTCCGCAACGGGGTGCTCACCCTCCGGGACATCCTGCTGATGAACGGCTACAGCTACGCCGACATGGTGGGCAAGACGGGCAAGAGCCTGAACCTCACCATGGACGGCAAACGGCTGGTGTTCCGGGGTGAGCCCGCCGTCCCCGCTGTGCTTCGGGTGAACGGGGAGGAGGCGGCCCTGTCTGCCGTGATCCATGCTGGAGACGAGATCCACTTTATCCCTGCCCGGCACGGTGAGGACGCCCACCGCACCTTGGCGGAGCTGCTGGGTGAGGATTTTTATGGCAAGGCCATGGTGAATAACGTCATCGTCCCCTTGAACACGGTCCTGACCCAGGGGGATGTGGTGCTCACCATGCGCCAGACGCCGCCCCGGGTGGAAGTCCCGGCTGCGCCCGCTGCCCTGCCCCAAGACGCTCCTGTGCCCAAGATGGCGGCTCCGGGACCGGTTATGCCCGCCCCCCGGCCCCAGGAGGTCCACCTGCGCTTGAACAACGAACCCCTTACCCTTCCGCTGAAACCGGATGGGTCCCCTTACTACCTGATGGACCTGCTGGAGTATTCCGGCATTGACTTTGAACATTTGGACAGGGCTGTGCGGCTGGAGGTCAACGGTGTGGAACGGGGTTTCCAGCACGCGCTGAGGGAGCAGGATTCCGTCACCATTACCCTGGCCTGATTGAACCATAAGATCGACGCAAGAAGGTGTTTGCCATGGCATTTGGAAAATCCAAGGAGCCCAAGTCCCCTAAGGCTCCCAAAGAGAAGAAGCCCAAAAAACCAAAGAAGGAAAAACCGCCCAAGGCTAAAAAGCCCAAAAAGGGTAAGAATGCCCCAGAGGCGGTGGAGGGCCAGGAGGAGGAACAACCCAAAAAGAAGAAGCTCCCCCTGCCGCTGCTGCTGATCTCGCTGGCGGTCATCGTTGCCGCGGCGGTGATTGTCTTCCTCGTTGTAATCCGCCCCATGCTCAGCGGCGATCAGGACGCGGACCCGGACGTCACGGTCTCGGTGGAGCCTGAGCCCCCCGTGCTGCCCACGGAGATTCCCATCGGTGAGGATGTGTCCATCAAGGGTCTGGCCCTGGGATCGGATGAGAGCGGCGCCCTGGCGGAAAAGGCCAAGACGATAACCTATACCTATTATAATTTGGTGGACGCCGGCAAGGCCGCTGAGATCTATGCCACGCAGCTTGCCAAGGAGGAGAGCCCCGGCTTTTCGGTGGTGGACGAGGAGTTCGTCCGAATAAAGGAAAAGCCGGACTACACCACTGCCGAGGGCATGGTGCTGCTGGCCCGGAATGTGCCGGTGGAGGCCCCTGAACCCACCCCGGAGCCGGAGGTTGAAAGTGAAGCGCCCGCCGACGGTGACCCGGAGGAGAGCACGGCCCCCACACCGGAACCGACCCCCACGCCTGAGCCGGAACCAACCCCTGAGCCCATCACCTATGTGCACACCGTGCGCATTACCTGGTCGCCGGGGGTCTGTGTGGTCACGGCAGACGAGCAAGAGGGCAAGGTCACCTCGCCGCCTGCCAGCAGCGGCTCCGCCAGCCATGGCGTCACCCAGCACAGCGCCAAGCAGATCCTCCAGGAGATGGAGCCCGCGCAGCTGGAGCTGGTGGGCGAATCAATGGACAACTACGAGGTCATGCCCGTGGACGGCACGGAGACGGTGGACGGAAGGCCCTGCATCCGGCTGTACGTGTACAGCGACAACAACCAGCCCAACAGCAACGAGTTCCTCGGCAGCTATCTCATGAGTATCGACGGCGAACATCTCTATAAGGTGGACCCCGTCACCGATGAGATTAAGGAGCTGGAGTACACGCCCAAATAAGTGAAAAACCGCTGAGGACGGCTTGTCCTCAGCGGTTTTTATGCCGGGGTGAGATACATGTGCTCCACGCTGCCTGACAGCCTCAGGGCCGTGCCCGCCCGCGCCTCGTTGGCCAGGAACAGCGGGGTGAGCACGCCCTCCAGCACAGGTACGGTGGACCGGGGTGAGATGGCCTGCCCAGGGGTCAGCGCCCGGGCAATGGCGGGGTCCACCTGGACCACCTCCAGGCCGTATTCCCGCCCAAGGGCGGCGATCTGTTTGGCCGTCACCGCCAGCCGGGCCTCCTCGTCCAGAGGGCGGAAGCCGATCAAGCCGCTGAACCGTCCGGCGATCTCCCGCAGCACCCCGGACCGGGCCAGGGCCAGCCGGGCGCTCTCGTCCGCCTGGTACAGCCGTCCGGCCAGTCCCCCGGGGCCGATGGCCTCAGGACTTTTCCGCGCCTCCTCTTCCCTGGGCGGCGCGAAGCCCAGCCTGCGTTCTGCCCCCGACAGGTCCAGGTTGGTGGTGAAGAGGAAAACGCAGCGCCGGAAATCAAGCTCCCGCTCCCCCTTCTCATCCTCCCGGCGGGCGGTGGCGCGGCCTTCGTCCAGCACCGACATCAGCGCCTTGAGCACCTCCGGGTGGGCTTTATCCAGCTCGTCGAACATAAACACCGTATGAGGGCACCGGCGCACCTCCTCCAGCACTGCGGGGTCGTCGTAGCCCACATAGCCCGGCGGTGCGCCGGTGAGGCGGTAGACCGAGTGGGCCTGGGTGAAGGTGTTCAGCTCCGTCCACACCAGGCGGCAGCGCTCCTCCCCCAGGCAGGCATTCAGGGCGGGGGAGACGGCCTTGCCCAGCTCCGACTTGCCCACCCCGGTGGGGCCGTAGAAAATCAGCGACAGGGGCCGACGGGGCTCCCGCTTGCACACGTGGCCCCACAGCTTGAAGGCGGCCGCCTCCACCGCCCGCTCCTGGCCCAGCACCCGGCTTTGCAGTTCTGCCTTCAGCGCCTGGAACAGGTCGGGCTTGGGGGTGGTGAGGGCACAGTCCAGCCCCCGAAGGCAGTCGGTCATGGCCTGAAACCCGGCGTAACGCTGGACCGCCCCCCGCAGGAAAAATTCGCTGAGCCGGGGATCGGCGCCGTCGTAGGCTACGTTGGGACGGAAGTAGAGCAAATAGTCTTCCCCGTGACGCCAGAAGCCCACCTGAGCCCGGTCGGGGCGGCAGCCGGAGGGCAGCTCACAGCTTGGAAACTCGTAGCTCCGGCCCAGGCGGGCGCAGGCGTCCACCTTCTGCTTCAGCCGGGCGTAGCCCGACGGGCCGCAGGCACAGAATTGACTGAACTCCATGGACAGCCTCCCGATCACATAGTCCTCTGATTATAGCCGTCCGGGGAATGTTTTAACCGCCAAAGTGCAAATTTTCCATAAAAAAAGCCGGCCAAAGGCCGGCTTTTTGTCTTTTACGCATAGACGTCGATATACTGCCCCTTGGCAGGGGTGGGGACGGCTTCCAGCATCTTCGCCAGCTCCTGACCGGCCAGCTCCTGGCTGTCCATCATCTTCTTGGTGACGGCCAGGGAATAGTTGGTGGCAAAGGATGCGGCGCTCATGCCCATAGCCATACTGGCAATGGATTCCATCATAATTCAGTTCCTCCTTTCCCTCCCCCTCCGGCAGCGCCGGAGTTTGGGTCTTCGGGAGGGGCGCTATGCCCTTCCCGTTTATCCAGCACGCCGCCCAGCAGATCCAGCAGCTCCGCGGGGGCAGACTCCTCCATGGCGGAGTCCCGATTGGCGGCGGCGGCGGTGACCAGCTCACTGCGCAGGATGGGTACGTCCTCCGGCGCGGCGATGGCCAGACGCACACGGGTGCCGTCCACCGAGACCACACGGACGGTGATGTCCTCCCCGATCAGCAGGGACTCGCCGGTCTTGCGCTGCAGGATCAGCATACGGCGCCCTCCTCTTTGCCGAACTCGGCCAACGGATGGCGCATCTCATAGTCGTCCGTCTCCAAAATGACCTGCCGTGCCACCCGGCTCTCCGGATGGACAGCCACAGGGCATTTCAGGTTGACGGTACTGTCGGACACGGGCTTTTTCACCACGCACAGCACATAGAACCCCAGCTCCTGGCTGTCGGCCGCGCCCAGCTCCTTCAGCTCGTGGGGCTGGAGCACCGGCTCGTAACTGGGCAGGAGGGCAAAGGGATCCATGGCCACAAAGGCCAGCGCGGGGGTATGGACGCTCTGAAAACACAGCAGAGACCCCGCGCCGCCGTCGAAGGGCAGAATCAGAAACTCGTGCTCTTCCTCAAAGCTGAACGGGCCCACGGGGAAGGTAATGACGTCTTCCGCCTCGTAGTCGATCTCGCCAAAATACTTGGTCTGGAGCTTCAAACAAACGCCTCCTGTCAAGGGATACCTGGGTTATGCCTCCACGTCCACCGGCTGATAGTCCGGGTCGGCGGAGGGGGGCACGTACAGCGGCCCGCCCACATACTTGATGATGACGTCGGGCTGCTGAGTGACGGACAGCTCAATGTCGCCGGGAGTGAACTTGAACTCGGGCTGGTTCACCCGCCAGTCGAAGTTGAGCTTATCCATCTCATAGCGGATGTGCATTTCGCCCGGGTCCCAGGTGATCTCGGGGGGGACGGAGGGCAGAAATTCGATGGTTGAATTGGGCTTATAATTCTTCATGGTGGATTCAGCGGCGATCTGCCCCAGCACGTCCTCCCCGATCTTGGCCTCCAGGAACATTTTGCCCTGCCTGGCATAGGTGGCGGTGGCGGTGTACGACGCCTGCTGCCCCTTCTGAGCGTACTGCTCGATGGACCGCATGGCGGTGGGGACCACAGAATTGCGGGCCTCAAAGGTGTCGATATTCAGCTTGATGGGGCGACTCTTGATGCTCAGGCCACCCTCCCCTCGGGAAATCTCCAGGTCGGCGGTCCCGCGGCTGTATTCCAGCTTGGCGTGGGATACCTTCATCTCGATTTCAATGGGAACAGTTGTAATTTCAATTAACGGCATCATAATCCATGATTCGCTCCTCTCTGACTCTTAATTCAAAACGCGCGGTGCGTTAGTTAAATCAATTCAGATAGTCCATCAGGCTCTGGGAGAGAACGCTGTTGCCCACCTTCAAGGCGGCGTTGTAGGCGTACTGTGCCCAGAGAAAGTTGTTGATGGCTTCCACCGGCTCGATATCCTCCAGCTCGGCGTACTGCTCCTGAAGGTTGTAGAAGTTGTCCTCCAGCAGCTGGGCATTGGTTCCCAGCTTGGTGGAGCTGGCGTCCATGTTGACAAACTCGGTGGTAAAATTGGAGCAAGCAGTCTCAAACTTGCCCACCAGATTGTCAAACTCTTCCCAGGTGCCTTTATCCCACTTGCCGGCCTCGGGTACGCTCTCAGAAATCTCCTTCATCTTCTGCACCAGGGAGTAGAGGTTCTTGGGGTCGCCGTCCGCGTCCAGCCCATAGCCCAGGAACTTGATGCCGTTGAGGGCAGCGTTAAAGGCGCTGGACTCAATCAGCTTGCCGTCCTCATTCTCCTGGAAGCCCAGGCCGATGTCGACGAACAGCTTCTCGTTTGCCAGGTACTCCAGCTTTGCCACATTTTCCTCGGCCTCGTCAATTTCCTCTTGGGTCATAGTCTCGGCGCTGTCGGCCAAAATATAATAATCATTTCCGTCTTTGTCGGTATACATGACCGCTGCCCCAGCAGTGTCCTTCAGCACATTGGGAACCTCTGCCGTGGGGTCGTTGAGTTGATTGTTAACAGCTGCATCATAATCCGCTTTGCTGATGGTCGTAGCGCCCGCCAGCAGGATATTTTTGCCGGTGGGGTCTACCTCCCCATTATCGTTCAGCTTTACTTGGGTGCCCGCGCCGTCAGAGTCAAACAGCTCCGGCACCGCCGCGTCCACGGGCACGCCCCGGTAATACAGCTTGTTGTCCTTCACCTCAAAGGGCACGTTGTGGCCGTCCGCCCCGGCGAAAATGAAATTGTCGCCATACTTCTGGTTCATGTCCTGCACCAGCATCTCGGACATCTGGTCCAGCACCTTGGCCAGCTGCTCCCGGGCGTCGCCCTCGGGGTCGTTGAGCATGGAAAGCGTGGTGCCTTTCAGCGTCCTCATATACTCACCGGGTACGCCGTTTTTGGTGGACAGAACATTGTCAATGGACTGGAGGCAGCTGATGCCGGTTTCATATTTTTTCTGTGTGTCGGTGCAGATGTTGTACTGGCTCTGTACGGTCATGCGGGACTTGCGCAGCCGGAACGCCTTGGCGGCGGAGGCCGGGTCCTCGGCGTAAGAGTTGAAGGTGCGCTGGGTGAGTATGGTGTTCATGGCGTTGTTCTGGCTGATGAAGGACTTCATCAGATTAGCGCGGTAGCTGCGCAGCACACCGCCGGTTGTCGCACGAATCATAATATGAATACCTCCCTATGGTCAGCGCCCGGCAATGCCGGTGTTATTGATCAGGCGCTCCAGCACCTCGTCGATGGCGGTCATAAACCGGCAGGCGGCGGAGTAAGCTTTCTGGAACTGCATGATGTTCATTGCCTCGTCGTTCAGGTCCACGCCGGACACGCCGTCCCGGCTGGTATCGATCTGCACCAGCATGGTGTAGTTGTTGTTGAGGTCGACATTGGTGGTCCGCTGGTCGTTGGCCAGAATTCCGCCCATGTTGTTGAACATATCGTTAAAGGAACCCTCGAACAGCTTGCTACTCACGGAGTTGGGGTCCAAGTCCTTGGGATTGTAGACCAGCGACTTATCAATTGCGCTAATCATGTGGTCGATATTGACATTTTGGGTCGAATCGGTGACATCGCCATCAAAAAGCTCTTTGAACTTGGGCACCACCTGCACAGCGCCGGTGGACCAGCTGTGGGAGACGGAGATGTTGGAAGCGGTGATGCCTTCGGTGTTGTCGCCGTCGTTGCGGTTGCTGAACAGCGGGCCGGTGCCCTCGGGATATTTGGGCATATTTACCTCAACTTGAGCACCATTACTATCGGTCACGCCGTGGAGACCCAGGAAATCGGCAACGATCTTTTCCGCCTCCTCTGTCTTGTCGGAAAGAACTTCACCATTGGAATCCAGAACCGCTTTAATCTGATCCTTTAAGGCCGGATCTGTAGTTACGCCGCTTATTTTGTTCAAAGCCGTTTTCAGCGAATCATCCTTATGAATCTGCGCCTGGGTGAGCAGGCATGGATTATGTGCGGGGTCAGATTTTCCTATAAAGAACCCTTTTTCATCCACATAGTAGCCCTCGCCGAATCCCTTATCCATCAACTTCAATCCCAGGTCCTCGGGCGTGCCGGACACCGCCGTATAGATCACGTTATCATCTGTGTCCAGCATAGCCCCCTGGTTCAGGGAGTTGTAGAGCTCGGCAAACTTCCTGGCCAGCAGGTCCAAAGACATCTGGTAGTAGGGGATGCCCCGCTTAGAGACGGCGTTGGGGTCCGCGGCCACGTCGGCGGCGGTGGAGAACTCGCCCTTTTCGGTGAGCAGCTCCCGCATGGCCTGGAAGGAGCCGTACAGGTCATTGTCCGCCAGGGTGATGGGCCGGCCTGCGTTGACCGTGTTGTGGTTCTTGGGCAGCACATTCTTGGAGTCCACCAGATTGGTGACGCTGAGGACATAATCCAGCGTGGCGGCCTCTTTCTCATCGTCGGTGGCAGTCCCATCCGCTTTCAAAAAGCGAGGGTTATCTGCGCCGGGCGTCTTGGTCGCGTCGAAATCGGGGTTGGACAAAGGCACCCCGTTGGTGCACTTGATCTGTGAGCCATAAACGCCGTCCACCAGCACGGTCTCGTCGGTGTGGGACTCGGGGTCCGGGTTGGCGTTGCCCAAGGAGACGATCAGCTTTTCCACCTGCTTGCCCCCGCCGATGTCCTCCATGACGTACTCCACCTTGATGTGCATGTACTCGGACAGGGAGTCCAGCTGGCGGTTGCGCTCGTCCCGCAGCTCCAGGGCCCGGTCGCCCACAATCTCCGCGTTACGGATGGTCTCGTTCAGGTTCCGGATGTTGGTGAGGATCTCATTGACGGATGCAAGCTCCGTCTGGAAGTGCGCGTCCAGGTCCTTCTGCAGTCCCTCCAGGTTCCTGCCGTAGCTGTTGAACAGCTGGCACAGGGTCTCGGCGGAGTTGCGCACCAGCGTATCGTTATCCTTGCAGGGGTTGTTCATCAGTTGCCTCAACATGTCCGCCATGTCCAGCATCTGGGCGTACAGGATGCCGTCGCCCTCCTCGGTCCTGTTGGTGACCATGCCCTTGCCTACCTCGTCCAGCGTCTTGGCGATGTCATTCAGGCCGGACAGCCAGGCGTCGGTGTAGCCCACCTTGGAGTTGGTGGTGCGGAACTGGATGTCCAGGTAGGGGTCCCGGATCTGGTTGATGCCGGTGACCAGTGCGCCGTTACCCACGTGGTTGTCGTAGGGGGAGCGGTACATGTCCGCGCCGCCGGTCTTCATGCTCTCCTGCTCAATGCGCTGCCGGGTGTACCCGGTGGTATTGATGTTTGAGATGTTGTTGCCGGTTACACGCAGTCCGTGCTGGGCGGCATAGATGCCCAGGCGGGCGGTGGTAAAGCCGTCAAAGGTTCCTATCATACCCATAGCAAAAACTCCTTACTGTCGCACCGAGGTCAGGCGCGGAAATCGGTTTTCATATTCTTTGGCGGCTCCATGCCGGGGGGCTCATAGCCCGCGCCCACGTCGTCGGGGTGCGCGCCGGCGGCAATGATGAGCTTGTCGATCTGATGGAGGTTCAGCTCCAGCATGCCCCGGGCCAAATCGGCTCGGGAGCGGTACATTTTGTAGCTGGTGCGCAGCTCCTCCACAGTTCGCTTGGCCTGGTCCTGCAGCTCCGCCGGGTATTTCCCCGGCAGACCGGTCAGGGGTACGCCGCTCAGCCCCAGCTTGGTCAGCAGCTTGGTCCGCCGCTGGTCCAGCCCCCGCAGGGAGAGGGACAGCACCTGCTCCTGCTTGAGCACCTCGTCCATGGCCAGCAGGTCGTCCTGCCGGACCGTCTGCGCCTTTGCCTCGGCCAGCTCGCCCAGCCGGTCCAGGCAGCCGGTCAGCTCCTTGAGCAGGTCCAGGTAGGCCTGGTAATCAGACGCGCCCATTTATCGGTCCTCCCCCAGGAACAGGATCCGGGCCGCAATGGCCATGGGATCAGGGGTGTACTCGCCGGAGGCCACCTGCTGGCGCAGGGCGGCGATGTCCCCGGTGGTGGTGGAGGTGCGGACCTCCTGGGAAACCCGGCTGACCAGCCCCATATGGAAACGGCTGTCCTGATTGGGTGTGGAGAGGGTCACGCTGTCATATTTGTTGCTCCCCTGGAGCACCTTTGCCTTATTGCCGCGCCCTGCCTTGGCCTGATAGACCTTAGTGGGACCGATGGCGGAAATTGCGCTGTATCCGGACGAGGTCAGCATGGTCATTCACATCCTTTTGATATCCGATAGGTGATGCAGTTCTCATATTCACTTTATATATCGGCAGAATTGCAGTTAAGATAAGAAAAAGGAGGAAATTTCTTTGTATATACAGGATTGCCCGGAGCTTTTTTACAAAAGCTCCGGGCAAAACGGCGTTTTTTCGAGATTTTTGAGACAGTTTTCCACAATTTTCCCACTTACCCCAGGCTTTTGAGGTGGCGGATCAGCACATTGGATATATTTTCGCAGGAGGCCTGGATCATGACCGCGCCGATGTTATGGGCCACGCCGGGCATGCCATAGACCACGGAGGACTCCTTATCCTGGCCGATGGTGTACGCGCCCTTTTTGCGCATAGCCAGCAGGCCCACCGCGCCGTCCTGGCCCATGCCGGTCATGATGATGCCCGCCATCTTGCAGGAGACCACCTCCGCCATGGACTGGAACAGGGCGTCCACCGAGGGGCGGTGGCCGCTGACCTTTTCACCAGGGGTGCAGTTGACCGTATACCGGGTGCCGATGCGCACCACCCGGCACTGGAGGTCGGCGGGAGCCACCAGGGCCAGGCCCCGGTGCAGTTCGTCGCCGCTCTGGGCCTCCCGCACCTCCATGGCGCACAGGCGGTTCAGCCGCTCGGCGTACATCTTGGTGAAGCCGGGGGGCATGTGCTGCACGATGACCATGGGGGGGATGTCGGCGGGCAGCCGCTTCATGACCTCCAGCGTGGCCTCCGTGCCGCCGGTGGAGGCGCCCAGGCCGATGATGATCCGGTCCAGGTTGGGGCTGTTCCCCAGCTTGGGGATGGACCCTGGGGCGGCCGGCGCAGAGGGCGCCGAGGGGCGGGGCTTGGCGTTGGAGGCGATGATGATCTTCTGGATGAGAGCGGCGATAAACGTGTCTACGCCCTGCTGGTCGTCGGGCTTGCGCACAAAGTCCACCGCGCCCACGGCCAGCGCGTCGAACACCTTCAGGTTCAGGGAGGACACCAGGATCACGGGGATGGGGTGGGAGGGCAGGTACTGCTTGAGAAATTCGGTGCCGCTCTGCCCGGGCATCTCCACGTCCATGGTGACCACGTCGGGCTTGTACTGGGGAATCTTGAGCTTCGCGTCCAGCGTATTGATGGCAAAGCCCACCACCTCGATCTTGGGGTGGGAGGACAGGCCGCGGATAATCATGCTCCGGGCCACCATGGAGTCGTCCACCACCATGACGCGGATTTTTTTGTTCGGAGTTACAGGAATTGCCATAACAGGAAATGGCCCCCTCTTTATTTAATACCAGGCCAATCGGTAGACGACTGGCCGGCCGGACTGCGTTTATTTCTGGAAGGTAGACGGGGCCAGCCGCCGGTAAGGCGTGTTGGCGCTCAAATTCTCCGACTTGCTGATCAGCAGGTAGCCGCCGGGGACGGTGGCGTCGTAGAACCGGCGGACCAGGGCGTCCTTGGTGGGCTGGTCAAAATAGATCATCACGTTCCGACAGAAAATCACGTCGAACTTCCGGCGGAAATGAATGGGCTCCATCAGGTTGAAGGGCTGGAAGATCACATTGTCCCGCACCTGCTTGCTCACCTGGTACTGCCCACCGGGCTGGGCCACGAAATATTTTTTCTTCCAGTCGGCCGGAATGGTGTCCGGCAGCTCGTACACGCCTTTTTTGGCGGCGGTCATGGCCCGGTTGGAGATGTCGGTGGCCAGCAGCCGGGTGTCCCAGTGGCTGGCCTCCGGGCCCAGATAGTCGAAGAGGAACATGGTGATGTTGTACGGCTCCTCACCGGTGGAGCAGCCCGCGCTCCAGATGGCCAGGGTCTTATCCTTCTGGTGGCGGCGGACGATATCGGGGAGGATCTGTTTGCAGAACAGATCCAAGTGCTCCTTCTCCCGCATGAAGAAGGTGTAGTTGGTGGTCAGCTTATCCAGCAGCAGGGTAATCAGGTCGTTGTCCTTGGTCTGGAGCACGTGGTTGACAAAATCAGTGAAATTGGTGTAGCCCCGCTGCTTTAAGGGGGTGGACAGCCGCCCGGTGATAAGCTGCCGTTTCTGACTCAGGTCGATGCCATAGTTGCTCTGGACAAACTTGACAAGGCGGCTGAAATCGCCGTCCGAGATCGTCAGGGCGGAAAAAGCGACGGATCCGCCCGCTCCGCTTCCTGTTTTAGTCATTGGGCATCAACTGTTCGCTGTCCAGCACCATCATGGTGCCGGACCCGTCGGGCAGGGAACACATGCCGCTGACCAGCATCTGAGTGCTGTTGGCGGGGAGGGGATGGATGTTGGCCTTGGGAATGTCCAGCATCTGGTCCACCGCGTCCACCAGGATACCCAGCTGCACGTCTCCCAGGTTGATGACCACCACCAGGCTGTCGTCTTCCTTAAAAGGCAGGCCCAGGCGGGCGCGGATGTCCAGGATGGGGACCATCTGGCCGCGCATGTTGATGATGCCGCGGATGAAGTCGGGCACCATGGGCAGATAGGTGATGACCTGGTTGTTCAGGATCTCCACCACATCCTCGGCCACCACGCCCAGCTTCAGGTGATCGGCCATGAAAATCAGATACTTCTGGGAATCCACCGTGTCGTCCACGGTGTTCAGTGCCACCAGCTCGTCTTGGCGGGCGAACATGACTTCGTCACTCATATGCTTTTCTCTCCTTCTCACATACCACGGGCGGCGGTGTAGAGGTTGGCTACATCCAGAATGATGCTGATGCTGCCGTCGCTGCGCAGGGTACAGCCGTTGATGCCGTAGTTCTTAATGTTGTAGCTGTTCACATAGGCGGGCAGCTGCTTGACCACCACCTGCTGCTGGCCCAGCAGCTCATCCACGAACAGGCAGTAGGAGTTGTCCCCGGCCTCCAGCCAGATAAGCACGCCATCCTCAATCTCGGTGGCTCCGCTTTGGAGCTGGTACAGGTCGCGGGTCCGGACGATGGGGATGAAGTTGCCCTGGCACTTGATGATCTCGCCGCGGCTGGAATCATGGATGACTTCGCTGGAGGAGACCTTCAGGGTGGACACAATATTATTAATGGGGATGGTGAAGATGGAGCCGCCCACGGCCACCTCCATGGCGTCCATGATGGCCATGGTCAGGGGGATGCGGATGGTGGTGGACATGCCCTTGCCCAGCTCGCTGGAGATGGACACGGTGCCGCCCAGCTCCTCCACGCCCTTCTTCACCACGTCCATGCCCACGCCGCGGCCAGAGAACTCGGTGACCTCGGTGTTGGTGGAGAAGCCGGGGGCCAGCAGGAAGTTGAGGATCTCCTTATGGCTGTACTCTATGTCGGGGGAGGCAATGCCCTGGCGGATGGCCTTGGCCAGCACGGCCTGGTCGTTGACGCCCCGGCCGTCGTCGATGATCTCGATGATAACCTCGCTGCCGGTATCCCGGGCGGACAGGATGATCTCGCCCACCGGGTCCTTGCCTGCGGCGATGCGCTCCTCCTGGCTCTCCTCAATGCCGTGGTCCATGGAGTTGCGGACCATGTGCATGATGGGGTCGCCGATGGAGTCTACGATGGTCTTATCCACCTCGGTGTTCTCACCGATGAGGGTGAGCTTGCAGGGGCGGTTGAGCTTCTTGGTCATGTCCCGCACGATGCGGGTCATCTTCTGGAAGACGCTGGACACAGGGACCATGCGCAGGGACATGGACACGTCCTGGAGCTCATCGGTGAGCTTGCGCAGCTGCCGGGCGGACTTGGAGAAGGCGTCCAGGGTCAGCCCCTTCAGGTCGGGGGAGGAGGTGACCATGGATTCAGTGATAACGATTTCGCCCACCACGGCGGACAACAGGTCCAGCTTGCTCAGGTTGACGCTGATCAGCGTCTCCTTGGGGTGCTGCTGGGCGGCGGGGGCCGCAGCC
>CATKZW010000004.1 GCA_949841465.1 uncultured Oscillospiraceae bacterium | reverse complement strand
CACGCCCGTCCCCTTCTACCATCCCCTCACCGGCCTGCCCTGCGACGAGGACCTCTCCAGCATGCGGCCCGTCGCCATCATGCTCAACAATCTGAAAGCCGCCCTGCCCCAGCAGGGCAACGGCCAGGCGGACATCATCTACGAGGTGCCGGCCGAAGGCGGCATTACGCGGATGATGGCGGTGTATCAGGACCCGTCTCGGCTGGGCCTGGTGGGCTCGGTGCGCTCCGCCCGGCAGTACTACTGGGAGATCGCCCAGAGCCACGACGCGGTGTTCATCCACGCCGGCGGCAGCCCGGAGTTCTACAACACGAAAAACAATAAGGGCCTGTTCACCGTGGACGGGGTCCAGGGCTACTATTCCAGCGCCGACGCCGGCATGTTCTGGCGGGACCGGGACCGCATCGCCGGATACCACTACGACTATGAGCACTCCCTGCTCACCTCCGGCGAGGCCATCACCGCCATGCTGACCTCCCGCAGCCTGGAGCTGCACAGCGACGGCTATGTCTACGAGATGACCTTCGCCGACGACGGCACTCCCCCGGGCGGCACCAGCGCCGTCACCGTCACCGTCCCCTTCTCCACCTACAAGACCGGCGTGTTCCGCTATGACGCCGGCAGCGGCCTCTATCTGGTGGAGGAGTACGGCGCGCCCTACATAGACGGCAACGACAACAGCCAGGTGGCCGTCACCAACGTGCTGGTGCTCCAAACCAACATCGTGGTGCTGGACGACGCGGGCCGGATCCGGGTGGATCTGAGCTCCGGCAGGGGCTGGTACGCCTGCGGCGGGAGGATGCTCCCCATCAAATGGGAAAAAGGCGGCCCCGACGACCAGTTCCGCTACTTCACCGAGAGCGGCGAGCCCCTGACCCTGGGCCGCGGCAAGAGCTACGTATGTATCACTCCCACCGGCCAGACTGTCACCTCTGAGTGAAAAACGGCAAAGCTGTCGAAAAAAATTTCCAGCATAGCAATTCTGACAGGGCGCAAACTACTTCCGTAACCATAAAACGGGCGGAGCGCGGAAACGCTCCCCCGGTCAAAGGAGGTTTGTACCGTGTTCCTGGATAAGATTGCCTTGGCGCTTGCCATCATCGGCGGGCTGAACTGGGGGTGCATCGGGCTGTTCAATCTGGACCTGGTGGCCTTCATCTCCGGCGGCTCCGGCACCTGGCTGGCCCGGATCATCTACACCATCGTGGGCCTGGCGGCCCTGTGGTGCCTGACCATGCTGTTCCGGACCGAGGAAACCCACACCCGACAGAGCCATGCTTAAAAAAATTCCCGGCGCGAATTGCATTCGCGCCGGGAATTTTGCTTCGCAAAATTCAGGATACGCCAGGTCCTCACCCCGTCAGGGCAGCCAGACCGATGCGCACAGCTTATCTCAGATCCGCCCGGTATATTCCCCCGCTGACCACGATGACGCCGTAGCCCGCCCGGGCGTGCACCCCTCCGGCACTGCCGGGGTTAAACAGCAGAACCCCCCGGTCGGGCATATTCAGCGCGTCGTGGGTGTGGCCGAAGCAGGCCACGTCCACGCCCTTCTCCCGTGCCGCCCGAGCCAGCTGGTCGGTGCCGCTCTTCACATAATACCGGTGGCCGTGGGTGAGCAGGAACTTCACGCCCCCCGCCTCCACCACGAGCTCCTCCGGGGCCTTGTCCCAATCGCAGTTGCCCTTGACCAGCTCCATGGGAACGTCCGGGTAGGCGTCCGCCAGAGCCTGACCGTCCCGGTAGCAGTCCCCCAGGAAGAATACCCGCTGGGGGCGCTCCTTCTCCATGGCGTCCAGCATGAGACCAAGCCGGCCGTGAGAATCTGAACATACTAAAATCTTCATATAGTTCACCATTCCTCCTCACCAACATATACTGACAGTGAACGGAGGGATCACCTATGCCGAATTTTGACGAACTTCTCAAAGGAAAAGAGGCCGCCAGCCTTATGAAGGACCCATCCAAGCTGGAAAAGCTCCGGGACGCGCCGGAAACCCAGCGGATATTCTCCCTGCTCAGCCAGAGCACCGGGAATCTGGAGTCGGCGGCGGAACGGGCCGCCAAGGGGGACACCGCCCAACTCACCGACGCCATCCGCCGCCTCATGCAGGACCCGGAGGGGGCAAAGCTCATCCAGAAGATGAAGGAGAACTTCAAGTAAGCCAGGCAAACGCCGCGCAGGGAGGAAAACGTCATGGGCGAACTGGAGGAAAAACTGGAAAACATCCTGGGCAACCCCCAGGCCATGGCGCAGATCATGTCACTGGCCCAGTCCCTGAACCTGGGCGGGCCACCGGCAGCGGCTCCCGGCCCGGAGGCGGCCTCCGACCAGGCCCAGCCTCAAGGGCAGAGCCAGGGGGCGGAGCAGGGCTCCAATCCGGCTCCGCCGCCCCAAGGCGGGGACGCGCCGACCGCTCTCCCCCCCGCTCCTCCTCCGGCGGCTCCTGCCGCCAGCGGCGGCGGGCTGGGGGGCATGCTGGGGGCGCTGGGCAGCCTTGACCCGGGCACCCTGTCCGCCGCCGCCAACCTCATCGGCCAGTTCAACAGCGGCGGGGACGACCAGCGCACCGCCCTGCTCAACGCCCTGCGCCCCTTTGTCAAGGAGCAGCGGTACGCCAAGCTGGACAAGGCAATTCAGATCGCCAAGCTGTCCCGGCTGATCCGTTCGGGCCTGGAGCTGTTCCGCCAGCGCAAGGAGGACGGCCATGTATAACCGCTATTTAGATGACGACAGCTTCGTCCTCCTGGACCCGGAACCCCATGGCTCTCAGCCCCAAAACCATCCGGGCCAGCAGCACCACGGCCCCGGGCAGGGGAATCAGGGCCAGCAGCACCACGGTTCCGGCCAGGGAAGCCAGAACCAGCACCATCCCAGCGGTCCCAGCCAGCACCGCCCCTTGGAGCCCACACGCCCCAAAAACGACCTGCTGAAGGATGTGACCGGCGGGCTGGGCCAGCTGCTGGATGGGATGCTGAAGCACTTTTCCCTGAAAAATTTCGACACCGGGGACATTCTGCTGGTGCTCATCATCCTGTTCCTCTATCTGGAGGATGGGGATAATCTGGAGCTGGTCATCACCCTGGGCCTGCTGCTCCTGCTGGGGCTGGATAACGGGGAAGCGCAAGGATAAGCACATAGGCGAGCTTGGACCGGAGCGAGGACAAAGGCCCAGGGCCGCACAGCGGGCCGGGCTTTGCCCGAGTCGAAAGGAAAGCGAGCCGGCCATGTGCCCAATCCCAGCGTGACAAAAGAGGACGCGCATGGATAGGTACTACTCCCCCGGCGTGTACAATGCCGTGCCGTCGGGCAGGGCAAAGATGCCCTCCGTCTGATCCAGGGGGCTGACCACGTCGCGGGCGCTCATGGTGTACACCACTTCCCCGCCCTTCTCCGTCTCCGCCGCAATCAGCAGGCCGCTGTTCACCGAAACCCAATAACGCTCGGTATAATCTACAGGCGTTTTTGCCTCTACGTATACGCAGGGCTGGCCGTCCCGCTCCTCATACCCGGCGGCGGTGATGTCCCGCTTGTCCAGGGCCAGCACGTCCTCATAGGTGGGCAGGCGCTGAGTCAGGTCGGCGGCCCTTCCGTCCGCCGGACCGTCGTATACCTTGGGGCCGCTGTCATACCACAGCCACAGCGTGCCATCCCCCACCACGGCGTTCTCCACCGTCCCGGAGGCCAGCGCGGCGGAGGCTCGGGTCCAGCCCCCGTCCGCCCACACCTGGGCGGTCACCGTCCCCGCGGACTGGCCCGCGGAGAGATACTCCACCGTCACCGTGCGGCGGTAGCTCTCATACCGCTCCAGCGACGCGATGAGGCTCTGCACCGTCTGGGGTGTCACCTCAACCACCACGCCCACCGACTGGCCGCTCTCCTGGGCCACCGGGTCCAGGCTCTGGGAGGCGTCGGGGTCGGCCAGCTCCAAATGGGGGGTGGGGGCAAATAGGTTGAGGAAGAAGCTGTACAGCACTGCCAGCAGCACCACTGCGATGATGACCATCGCCATGATCGTGCGTTTTTTGTCCTCCAAGCCTGTCCCCCCTGTGCAGATCGCAAATTCAGCTGTTAAACGGCTCCGGCATCCGGTCCGTCCGTCCGAACTGGTACAAAATGCCGTCGGCAATGCGGCGGCAGGCCTTGCCGTCCCCGTAGGGGTTGACGGCGTGGGCCATTTCCCGGTAGGCGGCGGGATCATCCAGCAGCTGGTCCGCCAGCCGGATGATCTCATCCCGGTCCACCCCGGCCAGCTTCACCGTGCCCGCCTCCACGGCCTCGGGCCGCTCGGTCTCCCTCCGCAGGACAAGCACCGGCTTGCCCAGGGCGGGGGCCTCCTCCTGCAAACCGCCGGAGTCGGTCATCACCAAATAGCTGCGGGCCATCAGGTTGTGCATCTCCTCCACGTCCAGCGGCGCAATCAGATGTATGTTTTCAATCCCATCCAAATGCCGGTGGGCGCATCCCTGCACCACCGGGCTCAGGTGCACCGGGTAGACCAGCTCCGCCTCGGGGTGGGCGCGGGCGACGTGGGCCAAGGCGGACATGATGTCCTCCATGGGCTGGCCGTAGTTCTCCCGCCGGTGGCAGGTGACCAGGATTACCCTCCTGCCCTGGTAGTCCAAGCTGTTCAGCACATCCTCTGCAAAAGTAAAGTCCTTCACCACCGTGGTCTGGAGGGCGTCGATCACCGTGTTGCCGGTGACAAACAGCCCCTTGGAAATGCCCTCCGCCTCCAGGTTGCGGCGGTTGGCCTTGGTGGGACAGAAGTGCAGCTCCGCCAGCCGGCTCACCATGGACCGGTTCATCTCCTCCGGAAAGGGGGAGTATTTGTCCCCGGTGCGCAGGCCCGCCTCCACGTGGCCCACCGCGATCTGCTGGTAAAAGGCCGCCAGCGCCCCGGCAAAGGTGGTGGAGGTGTCCCCGTGGACCAGCACCAGGTCGGGCCGCACCTCCTGGAACACCTTCTCCAGCCCCAGCAGGCACTTGGAGGTGATGGTGGACAGGGTCTGGCTCTGCTCCATGATGTCCAGGTCGAACTGGGGCTTCAGGCGGAAAATATCCAGCACCGAGTCCAGCATCTGGCGGTGCTGGGCGGTGACGCAGCACAGGCTCTCAAACTCCGGGCGGCTCTCCAGCTCCTTTACCAGGGGGGCCATTTTGATGGCCTCCGGTCGGGTGCCGAAAATGGTCATGACCTTCAGCTTATCCATGGCTGTCCTCCCCCTTTTCGCCGCTGTTGCCTGCCCCGGCGGCCTGGTCCGGCTCCTCCGGCTTGTCGTGGCCGGGGCCCGCCAGAAATACCCGCCAGGCCACCGCCGCAGCCGCGCCCATGGCCAGCAGGAACACCATGGCTTTCACCGCGCTGCCCGCGGTGAGTACCACAGCGGACAAGCCCAGAATGGCGGAGATGACGTACAGCACACCCACCGCCTGCTTCTGGGAGAAGCCCATGTCGATGAGCCGGTGGTGGACATGCCCCCGGTCGGGCTGCATGGGGCTCTGCCCGTGGGACACCCGGCGCACCACGGCGAAGCACACGTCAAAAATGGGCAGGCCCAGCATGAGGAAGGGCACCACAAAGGAGATGATGGTATACTGCTTGAACATGCCGTTCACCGACACAGTGGCCATGACAAAGCCCAAAAAGGTGGCCCCGGTGTCCCCCATAAAGATTTTGGCCGGATTGAAGTTGTATGGCAGAAAGCCGATGCACGCCCCCGCCAGCGCCGCCATCATGACGGCCACATCCACCTCGCTGACCTCGCTGACCAGCACGATGACCAGCATGGTCATGGAGCTGATGGTGGACACGCCGCAGGCCAGCCCGTCCAGCCCGTCGATCAGGTTGACGGCGTTGGTGATGGCCACAATCCAGAGCACTGTGACGGGGTAGGCCAGCCAGCCCAGCTTCCACACCGGGTCAGGGCTGAAGATGTTTGGGTTGGACAGCACGTCGATGCGGTTGCCCGCCATCACGGCAATGAGTGCGGCAATCACCTGCACCAGGAATTTCGGCTTGGCGGGCAGGGCGTACTTATCGTCCAGCATGCCCAGCACGACGATAATCACCGCGCCCAGCAGCATCCCCTGTCTCTCGGTGTTCAGAGGGACGAACAGCAGCATGGCCACCAGAAATCCAAAGAAGATGGCCAGCCCCCCCATGCGGGGGATGGGGTGGTCGTGCATCCGCCGGCCGTCCTTGGGCACGTCCACCGCCCCCACCTTCACCGACAGCGCCTTCACCAGCGGCGTGGAGGCGAAGGACACCACCGCCGCCAGCCCCAGCGCCAGCAGCACGGACCAGATATCCTGAGCCGCCATGATTTTACTCAGATTGTTCAACGAAATTTCGCTCCTTTTACCCAGCGTGTCTCTTTTTCCCGCCTATCGGGGTAAGAAGCCCACCTTTTTATACACCTTGCGCAGGGTCTTGTTGGCGATGTACTCCGCCCGTTCCGCCCCGGCCCGGTACACGCCCTCCAGATACGCCTTGTCCGCCAGCAGCCGCTCGGTCTCCTCCCGGATGGGGCGCAGGGTCTCCACCACGGCCTCGCCCACGGCGGGCTTGAATTTTCCGTAGCCCTGGCCGTCGAACTCCGCCTCAATGTCCTCGTAGCTTTTGCCGCTGGCGGCGGCGTAGATCTGGATCAGATTGGACACGCCGGGCTTCTCCGGCGCGCGGCGGACGCAGTGCTCGGTGTCGCTGTCGGTAACGGCGCGCTTGAACTTGCGCATAATGTCCTCCGGCTTCTCCATCAGGAACACGCAGCCCTCTGGCTGGGACTTGCTCATCTTGCTGTCCGGGGCGCTGAGGCTCATGATCCGGGCGCCCACCTTGGCGATGTAGGGCTCAGGCACCTTGAACACGTCGCCGTACACGCCGTTGAAGCGGCCCGCGATGTCCCGGCAGATCTCCACGTGCTGCTTCTGGTCCTCCCCCACCGGCACATAGTCCGGCTGATAGAGCAGAATGTCCGCCGCCATCAGCACCGGGTAGGTGAACAGGCCGGCGTTGATGTTGTCGGCATTCTTGGCGGACTTGTCCTTAAACTGGGTCATGCGGGACAGCTCGCCGAACATGGTGTAGCAGTCCAGCACCCAGGCCAGCTGGCTGTGGGCGGGAACATGGGACTGAATAAACAGCGTACATTTCTCCGGGTCCAGCCCGCAGGCGATGTACTGGGCGATGAGGGTGAGCACCCGCTTGCGCAGCTGGGCCGGGTCCTGCCGCACGGTGATGGTGTGCAGGTCGGCCAGGAAGAAATAGCAGTCAAACTCGTCGATCATTTCCGGCCAGTGGCGCAGGGGGCCCAGATAATTGCCGATGTGCAGCTCCCCGCTGGGCTGGATGCCGGACAGCATCACTTTTTTATTCTCGTTTTCCATTGTTATCACGCCCTTACTCGGCATCTGCCGCCAGATACCCGGTGATATCCACCCCTTCGGCGTCCGACCACAGCCGCTCCAGGCCGTAGAACTCCCGGCCCTCCTCGGTGAAGATGTGCACCACCACGCTGGAGTAGTCCATCAGCGTCCACTGGCCGCCCCGGTGGCCCTCGATGTGGTGGGGCTCCTCCCCCGCCTTGGACATGGCCTCCTCCACCGCGTCGGCCAGGGCCCGCACCTGGGTGTTGGAGGTGCCGTTGCAGATGATGAAGTAGTCCGCCAGCGTGGTCTGGTCGGCGGTGTGCAGCACCTTGATGTCCTTGCCTTTTTTCTCGTCCAGCGCCTTGACGGCGATGGAAATCATATCCTTCTCGTTCAGCATAAAGCTCTCTCCTTTTCAAAGTTAATCCGGGGTGCTGCCCCAGTCGATCGCGTCTTGGCCGGCGTCCGCGCCGCCCGGCTCAGAGCTCGGGTCCACCGGCTCGGGGTCGCTGACGGGCGCGGCGGAAATCTCAGGTCCCGCGGGCTGGGTCTCCGGGGGCGGGTCACTGACCTGGGCAGGGTCAGGGCCGCTGTCCCCCGGCCCGCTCTCTACGGGATCGCTCCCGGTGGGCGCGCCGCTCTCCGGCGGATTGCTCCCGACGGGTTCGCCGCTTGCCAGCGGGGCGCTGGCACTGGGTTCGCCGCTCTCCAGGGGGTCGCTCTCACCGGGTTCGCCGCTCTCCAGGGGGTCGCTCTCCTCAGGCGGGTCCGTCTCTACCACCGGCGGATAGGCCAGGGAGGGCTCGGCCAGCCGCCCGGTGCTGGAGCGCAGCCCGCCGTTTCCGGTGGGGCTCATCAGGTCAAGCTGTCGGATGGTCACCTGCTCCACATAGGGGTTCAGCCTCTCGTTGATGAGGGAAAGCAGCTGGCTCTGGACGGGATAGACAAAGTCCGAGCCGCCGTAGCTGCCCAGGGCGGTGGGCATGGTGCAGAACTCCACATCGTCCACCCGGAGCCCGCCCACCACGGCGGATTTGGCAAACCAAAACATATTTTCCACGTTGAGGTCGCTGTCCACCCGGCTGTTGAACAGGTCGATGAGCTGGCCGACGCGGGTGATGTTCCCAATTTGGAGGGTCTGCTCCAGCACAGACTTCAAAAAGGCGTGCTGAACGTTCAGCCGCTCGAGATCGCTGGCGACGGTCGCTCTGCTTACGCCGGGGTTGTAGGGCACGCCGGGGTTGTTGTGCCGCCAGCGGACAATCTGCATGGCGTCGCTTCCCGACAGCTTGCGGTACCCCCGCTCCTGATAAATCAGCAGGTCCTGGTAGGGGTCGAAATACTCCATGTGGTAGGGGTTATCAAACCAGATGCCGCCGATGGCGTCCACCATCTCCCCCACCAGCTCCCAGTCAATCTGCACGTAGTAGTCGGGAACAAAGCCCACCAGCTCGGACACCTCATTCTTCAGCGCCTCGGTGCCCTTCTCCCCATTGCCATAAACCTTATATACGGCGTTGAGCTTTTTCGCGGCTATGCCGGGCCGGGCGCTGGAATTGATGAGGGTGTCCCGGGGGAGGGACATGACGGTGGCCTGCTGGTTGGTCACGTCATAGGTGGCCACCATCATGGTGTCCGTCAGGCCGGAGGTGGTGTCTGTGCCAAAAATCAGGATGGTGTAGATGTCCTCACTCTTGCGCTCCCCGCCCACCTTGGGCTGAACCGCGTCGAAGCTCAGCGTCTCTTCCGGGTCAGGACTGAGCAGAGGGTCCGTCGAGATGGGCCCGATGGACTGGCTGGGCCCTGGCGGCAGCGTCGGCTTCTGCACCCATCGCCTGTAAAGCAGCACCAGTACGGTGGCAATGACCATGACAACCGCCGCCGCGATCATGATGATCATGATCCGTTTCTCTTTCTGTTTCTGGGCCTGGGCCGGGGTCAGGACGGGCTTTGTCTTTTTTTCCAGCCGCTTCCCCGGCGCCTCGCGGCCCCACGGATCTTCATTTCTATTTTTGGACTGATCGCTCATGCTTGATTTCCCTTCCCATAACATTCATAGGCTCCCTGCGTGTCGTGATGGAGCTCCTTGTCCCGCTGGATCATCTCCTGGATGGCCAGGGACGCGCCCATGCCCACCGCAGCGTCCAGGTCGGCGTACGCCAGCCGGCGCAGCTCCCCCACCTCGGGGAAATCCCGATTGGGCTCCATGTAATCCGCCACATACAGGATCTTTTCCTCCAGGCTCATGCCCGCCCGGGCGGTGGTGTGGTAGAAAATGGCGTTATAGATGCCGTCGTCCATCCCAAACATATGCCTGGCCAGGGCCGCGCCGCTCTTGGCGTGGAGCAGCTTGTCGGTTGCCCGCTCCAGGGGGCACAGCTCGATGCCGTACTGCTCACAGATGTCCAGGTGCTCCCGGCAGGTGAGATATTTGGTGCAGTCGTGGAGGATAGCCGCACGGCGCATGCGCTCCTCATCCGCGCCCCAGCGCCGGGCCAGCCGGGCCGCCTCCTCCTCGCAGCCCCGGATGTGGGCCAGCCGCTTGGCGTACACCATGGAGTAGGACACGCACCGCAGATCCTCCAGGCTCAGGTGCTTCAAATCGGCGTCGGTCCCATATAGTTTTTCCCGCAAAATGTAACCATACACCGCCTGGGGCAAAAATTCCCGGCCTCTCCCCTCTTGCAAGAGCTCCCGCAGGCGGGTGGACGAAATATCCACCAGATCAGGAATCGAGATGGTGGCCACCCTGGCGTGATAGGTCCGGCTGAGGTGGTCCCGCTGGGGGGCGAACACCTCCTCGCTGTCCTTCTCTGTCCGCCCGAAGGCGCACACCCCCGCCAGGGACAGGATTTTCTCCGGCTCCCGCCAGTGCTGCACCGTCAGGAACATGTCCGTCCCCATCAGCAGCCACAGCTCATCCCCCGGCCAGCGCTGGGCGGCCTCCTCCAGGGTGTCGGCGGTGTAGCTTTTGCCCTCCCGGTGCAGCTCGGTGTCCCACACCTCGGCGGCGGCGGGCATGAGCAGCTGGTCGGCGGCGATCCGCGTCATCTCCAGCCGCTGGGCCCGGTCCGGGCTGTGGGGGGCCAGCTCCTTGTGGGGAGGCGCCCCCGCCGGGATGAACACCAGCCTATCCAGCCCCAGTGCGGCCATCGCCGCCCGCGCCGCCGCCAGGTGCCCCAGATGGGGAGGATTGAAGCTGCCGCCGTAAATGCCGATTTTCAACTCAGACCACCCTCTCAAATCAGATTTAAGGGATGCGCTATTTCACCAGCTTGATTCTCTTGTCCTTGGGCTTGCTGTGGGTCTCCCGATACAACACAAACTTGGTGCCGATCACCTGCACCACCTGGCTCCGGGTGGCCTGGGCCAGCGCCTCCGCCCCCTCCCGGGGGGACAGGGGGCTGTTCTCCAGCACCTTGCCCTTGATGAGCTCCCGGGCCTCCAGGGCGTCGTCCGCCTGACGGGTCAGGTTGGGGCCGATGCCGTCCTTGCCGATGTGGACGATGGTGTCCAGCTCGTTTGCCAGCCCGCGCAGCTGGGCCCGCTGCTTGCTTGTTAAATCTGCCATATGAACTCCTTTGCGGGGCAAATTCCCCGTTTACTTGAAATATTCCTCCAGCCTGGTCTGGAAGGCCTCCAGGGCCTTCCCCCGGTGGGAGATGGCGTTCTTCTCTTCGGCGCTGAGCTGGGCGAAGGTCTTTTTCAGCTTGGGCAGGAAGAACACCGGGTCGTAGCCGAAGCCGCCTTCCCCCATGGGGGCGAAGGCGATGGTGCCGGGACACTCTCCCCTTGCGGTGAGCACATCGCCGTTGGGGAAACAGCAGGTGATGACCGACACAAACTTGGCCGTCCGGGCCTGCCCCTTGGGCATATTGGCCAGCAGCAGGCGGTAGCGCCCCGCGTCGTCCAGCCCCTCGCCGCCGTACCGGGCGGAGTACACCCCCGGCGCGCCGTTCAGCGCGTCCACGCACAGGCCGGAGTCGTCCGCGATGGCGGGCAGGCCGGAGGCCTCCATGACGGCCTTGGCTTTCAGCAGGGAGTTCTCCTCAAAGGTGGTCCCCGTCTCCTCCACGTCAACGTCCACCCCCGCCTCCGCCTGGGAGCAGACCTCCACCCCCATGCCGGACAAAATCTCGTTCATTTCCTTCAGCTTTTTCTCGTTTTTACTGGCCAATACCAATTTCATGCCGCCGCCTCCAGTTCATTTCTTTTTATCATACAACAGCTCAACGCGGAAATCGTTGCCAGAGTGTAAATATTGTCACAAAAGCGCCTGGGTAAACTCCCTCGCGTCGAAGGGCTGGAGGTCGTCCACGCCCTCGCCCACCCCGGCGAACTTCACCGGCACGCCCAGCTCCTTGGCGATGGCTACCACGATACCGCCCTTGGCGGTGCCGTCCAGCTTGGTGAGCACGATGCCGGTCACCCCCGCCGCCTTGGAGAACTCCTTGGCCTGGATCAGGCCGTTCTGCCCGGTGGTGGCGTCCAGCACCAGCAGGGTCTCCCGGCTGGAGTTGGGGTACTCCCGGTCGATGATACGAGAAATCTTATTCAGCTCGTTCATGAGATTTGCCTTGTTTTGCAGCCGCCCGGCGGTGTCCACCAGCACCACGTCGGCCCGGCGGGCTTTTGCCGCGGACAGCGCGTCGTACACCACGGCGGCGGGGTCCGCCCCCTCGTGCTGCTTGACGATGTCCACCCCCGCCCGGTCGGACCAGATGGTGAGCTGCTCCGCAGCGGCGGCGCGGAAGGTGTCCCCGGCGCACAGCAGCACCTTTTTGCCCTCCCGCTTCCACCGGGCGGCCAGCTTGCCGATGGAGGTGGTCTTGCCCACCCCGTTGACGCCGATGAACAGCACAATGGCAGGGGGGCGGCTCATGTCCACCGACAAGTCGCCGATGGACAGGTACTCCGCCAGGATGTCCCGCATACACTGCCGGGCGCCCTCGATATCCTTGATCCGCTCCGCCTTGCAGCGGCTTTTCAGCTCCTCCACCGCCTCCATGGTGGTTTCCGCGCCCAAATCCGCCATGACTAAGGACTCCTCCAGCTCCTCGTAGAAGTCGTCATCCAGCTGGGAGAAGCCGTTGAAAATGCCAATCTTCTTGATCTTGTCAAAAAAGCCCATAGGAACCTTCCTTTATATATTCGGATTTTTTGCCCCGCAGCGGGGACATTTCGGGTCATCCAGGTCGTGGACATGGCCGCAGGCGGGGCAGGTGGTCTGGGCCATATGGTCTCCGCCTTCCCAGTCCCCGCCCTCCGGGGGCGCTTCCGTCCCCTCCGGTATCTCACAGGCATAAAATTCCAGCTTCCGGCAGCTGGGGCAGCCCCATATCTCCGCGTACAGTTCGTCCGCCAACAGGTTGGGTATGCCGTAGGCAATGACGCCGTGGCGCAGGTCCAGCAGGTTTTCCCGTCGGAGAAATTTCATCTCAGTGCCGCAGTTCCCACAGCGCTTGGGCACAAACCCGCTCATTTGATGTTCAGCTCCTTTTCAACATCATTTAGGTTGATCGTCAGCATCCGGCTGACGCCCTTCTCCTGCATGGTGACGCCGTAGAGCACATCGGCCTCCTCCATGGTGCCGCGCCGGTGGGTGATGACGATGAACTGGGTCTTGTCGCTCATGCGGCGCATATACCGGGCGTAGCGCACCACGTTGGACTCGTCCAGCGCCGCCTCAATCTCGTCCATGACGCAGAAGGGCGTGGGCCTTACCTTTAATATGGCGAAGTACAGCGCGATGGCGATCAGCGCCCGCTCGCCGCCGGACAGGGAGCTCATGTGCTGGATGGTCTTCCCCGGCGGCTGGGCCTTGATCTCAATGCCGCAGTTGAGCACGTCCTTCGGGTCGTCCAGCAGCAGCTCCGCCTTGCCCCCGCCGAACAGCTCAATAAACGCCTTGCGGAACTCCTCGTTGATAAGCCCGAACTGCTCCTGGAAGATGCCCGTCATCTCCTCAGTGATCTGGGCGATGATGTCCTGAAGCTCCTTTTTGGCCTTTGTCACGTCGTCCCGTTGGCCGGTGAAGTAGGTGTACCGCTCGTTCACCCGGGAGAACTCCTCCACCGCGTCCGGGTTGATGCTGCCCAGGGCGGAGATGGACTTTTTCAGCTCCCCGATGCGCCGCTGGGCCTTCTGGACCGATTCCAGCTCCACCCGCTGGGCCCGGGCCGCCTCGTGGGACAGCTCATAGTTCTCCCACAGCTTGTCCAGAATCTGGCTCTCCTCAATGGCGGTGGCCGAGCACTTCTGCTCCAGGAAGGCCACCTCCCGCTCCATGGTGTTCAGCTCGTTGTTCATATCCCTGGCCTGTCGGTCCGCCTGGTTGCGCTTTCCCTCCAAAGCCAGCTTCTCGTCGTTGAGGCGGCGGATGGCCGCGCTGCCCTCCTGGCTGGCGGCTTTTAAAGCCTGCAGGCGCTCCTCCTCCTCTTGGATGCGCCGCATGAGGTAGTCGTTCTGCTGCTCAAACTGCCCGATCATGGCGGTGCGGCTGGCGGTATCGCCGGACAGGTCCTCCCGCAGGCGCTCCAGTTCGTCGATGCTCTGGCGCAGGGCGGACTGCTCGCCCTCCAGCCCCGCCATGCGGGCGCTGTGCCGGGCGGACTCCTCGTTCAGTTGGGCCACCTTGTCCTGCAGGGCGGTCCGGCCCTGGGCCTTGGCCTCGCTCTCCGCCCGCAGGGCGGCGGCGGAGCCCTCCAGCTTTTCGATCCTGGCCTTGGCCTGGGCGGTATTCTCCGTGTTCTCCTCCATGCGGCGGCGGACCTGGGTCCGCTCCCCGGCCAGCACCTGGCGGCGCTGCTCCACGTCCGTCAGCTGGGTCTGGGCGCTGTCCGCCCGCTCGGTGTATTTCAGCACCGCATCCTCCGCCTCGCGCAGCTGGGCCGTGGCGGCGTCCAGCTCATACTGGGCGGCGGTGACCTCCCGCTGGACCTTTGTCAGCTCGTCCGCGGCAGTTTTCAGGTCGGCGGCAAGGCCGTCCTTCTGCTGGCTGAGCCGCTCCAGCTCGTTGGCCCGGGACAGGATGCCCGCCGACCGGGACACCGAGCCGCCGGTCATGGAGCCGCCGGCGTTGAGCACCTGGCCGTCCAGGGTGACGATGCGGAACCGGTGGCCGAACCTCCGGGCCATGGCCATGGCCCTGTCCATGTCCCGGGCGATGACCACCCGCCCCAGCAGGTTGGAAAAAATGTTGGCGTATTCCGGGTCGAAGGAGATGAGCGCGTCGCCCATGCCCACAAAGCCGTCCTCCCGCTCCACCGCCTTGTCTCGGAAGTCGGCGGGGCGGATGGTGTTCATGGGCAGGAAGGTGGCGCGGCCGCCGTCCCGCCGTTTCAGGTAGCTGATGGCGTTCTTGCCGTCCTCGTCCCGCTCCACCACCAGGTTCTGCATGGCGCCGCCCAGGGCGATCTCAATGGCCACGGCGTACTGGTCGGGCACATGGAGCAGGCCCGCCACCGGGCCCCGCACCCCCCGCAGGCCGCCCCGCTCCGCCTCCCCCATCACCAGCTTCACCGCCTTGGAGTAGCCCTCGTACAGCTTCTCCATCTCGGCCAGCATTTTAATGCGGGAGTTCAAATTATTCTCGTCCATTTGCAGCCGGCGGTGCTTCTCCTGGATCTGGTCCAGCCGCCTCCGGCGGGATTGCAGCCGCATCTGGTAGCCGGAAATCACGTTGCGGGCCGCGTCCCGGTCCTCGGTGACCTTGTCCAGCTCCTTTCGGGTGGCCTCCAGCGCCTGGCGGGCCTGGACCGCCTTGTCCTCCTGCTCCTGGAGCTCCTGGCTCAGCCGCTCCTCCCGGTCGTACAGCTCCTGGGCGGCAGCGGCCAGGGCGGACAGCAGCTCCTTGGCCTCCCCGGCGGAGGCGGTCTCCAGCCGCTCCCGCTCCTGGAGGCGCTCCAGCTCCTCATTCAGGCTGCCCGCCGAGCCCAGCACCTCCCGGATGCTCCCGGCCAGCGCGTCCATGCGCTCCCGGCAGGCGGTCACGTCCCGCTCGATCTCGTCCAGGCGGCCCCTGCGCTCCTCGATCTGGGCGGCGATGGACCCGGCACGGCCCTCCTGCTGCTCCAGCTCCCGGCGGATGCGCTGGGCGTTCTCGCTGTTGTTCTTGATGTCGTTTTTCAGCAGGGCGATGCCGTTCTCACAGGCGTGGACCTGCTCGTCCATGCCGGACTGCTTCCCCCGCAGCTCCTCGGCCTGGATATCCTTGTCCCGCATCTGCTCGGCCAGTTCGCCGCTCTCGGCGTACAGCCGCTCCACCGCTGTCTTGGCCTCGTCCCGCCGGCGGACGGCGGCGTTCAAGTCCGCCTGCACCTTCACGCTGTTGGCCCGGATCCGCTCCAGCTGGTCCAGCCAGACGGAGATCTCCAGCCCCTTCAGCTCGTCCCGGAGGATCAGGTACTTTTTCGTCTTTTCCGCCTGAGCCCGCAGGGGCTCCACCTGGAGCTCCAGCTCGCCGATCTTATCGTTGATGCGCACCAGGTTTTCCTCGGTGCGCTCCAGCTTGCGCTCCGCCTCCTCCTTGCGGTGGCGGAAGCGGGAGATGCCCGCCGCCTCCTCAAAGACCTCCCGGCGGTCGGCGCTCTTGACGGACAAAATCTCGTCGATCCTGCCCTGGCCGATGATGGAGTAGCCCTCCCGGCCCAGGCCGGTGTCCATGAACAGCTCGTTGATGTCCTTTAAGCGGCAGGTCCGGCGGTTGATGTAGTATTCACTCTCCCCGGAGCGGTAATACCGGCGGGTCACCGCCACCTCCGTCTCCTCCATCTGAAAAATGCGCTCGGTGTTGTCCAGCACCAGGGTGACCTCGGCGAAGCCAAGGCCCTTGCGCTTTTCCGTGCCGTTGAAGATAATGTCCTCCATCTTTGCCCCCCGGAGGGTCCGGGTGGACTGCTCCCCCATCACCCAGCGGATGGCATCGGAAATGTTGGATTTGCCTGAGCCGTTGGGCCCCACCACCGCCGTGATGTCGGACCCGAAGGCCAGCACCGTCTTGTCCGGGAAAGACTTGAAGCCCTGAATCTCCAATGCCCTCAGGTACACAGAACCACCCCTTTCCTTCTGAATTCTTTCCACAAAGCTCTGCCCCCGCCTCCTCCGGCAGGGCGCCCCTCTGGGAATATGGAGCAAAATCTGACATAGCGTTTTATTTTACCACATCACATTCCCTTTTTCAAGTTTCAAGGCAGATTGTATACAGCCCTTATTTTCTCACAAAGAAAGGCGGAAGGCAAAGTCAATCGAAAGCGGTCTGACGATAAAAAATATAGCGCGGCCCGATGCCGTATGAAAGGGCGCTGGCCGGAAATACTGATTTTGAATCCATTCCGAGTAGTGAGGTGTTCCGCGGTGCAGGGCAAGGTGGAGATTTGTGGGGTCAATACAGCCAAGCTGAAGGTACTGAAAAGCGAGGAGAGCATGGAGCTGCTCCGACAGGCCAGGGCGGGGGACATGCAGGCCCGGGAGGAGCTGATCTCCGGCAACCTCCGGCTGGTGCTGTCCGTCATCCAGAAGTTCGCCGGCAGAGGGGAGAACGTGGACGATCTGTTCCAGGTGGGGTGTATCGGCCTGATCAAAGCGATCGACAACTTTAACATAGAGATGGACGTGCGTTTTTCCACCTACGGGGTGCCGATGGATTTCCGAAGTTGAAACAGAAGAGGAGCACAAACACTGTGACACGAAAAGAAGCCCTGCGCGAAGCCATACAGATCGTATCAAACGCCCGGATCGGCAAGCAGCGCAAAGCCGACATCATTGCGGGCCTGGCCCTGTGCCGGCGGGAGCTGCCCTTCGCCCACTGGACGCGGGAGGCGGTCTTTGACGCCTGCGACACCTGGGTGGAGGAGCACGGCTCCCTGTCCCTGCGGGCGTTTGCGTCCCCGCTGATGCCCAGCCACCCCACCATCAAAAACCGGTTCGGCATGACCGCCCGTCAGTTCCGTGACCGCTACTACCCGCTGACCGGCAGCCCCTCCGGCAGCCCCTACAGCGGGGACAGCGTGCATGAATGGAACCGGAGGTTCCAGGCAGACTTCCACGCCATGGGCTGCACGGGCCAGGCGGACTACAACCGGCGGAGGGACCGGGCGCTGCCCACCTGGAACACGGTGGCGGCCATGAACGGGATAACGTGCTGGCGGCAGCTTTTGGAAAAGCTGGACCTGTCCGTCTACAAAACGCCGAAGTCCCGCGAGCCGGTAAAGGTACGGCTCACGGGACCGGCGGAAAAATGAGTGCGGATCCGCGAAAAAAACGCGCGGCCCCGGAGGAATTCCTCCGGGGCCGCCCTTGCCGTCATGTTTGATTTTTGCGTCAGGGGATGATATACCAGTCAAACCAGTTGATGGTAGTGCTGCCCGGGTCCTCTGCGGTCCAGATGGTTTCCCGCATGACAAAGCCATCGATACCCCAGGCGTCCTCAAATACCAGCCAGTCGGCGGCCAGAATGCCGTTCTGCATCGCCGGGGCGCTCCGCAGCTCCACCGTCTTGCCGTTTACCAGGGCGGTGTCCCTTCCGGCGCGGAGGACGATGGTCACATCCCGGTAGGTGCAGCTCACGTCGCCGGTGGCGGCGTCCCAGGTACAGGCGCCGCCCAGCTTCTCCGTCAGCTCCCGGACGGGGAGGGTGTAGCCGCCGCCCTCCTCCAACGGCTCCATCCGCGTCACGGTAAAGGGATCCAGGGCGGAATCGTGCTCCACCGGGGTGGGCTTGGAGCCGTCCAGAGGGTACTCCATGTCGAACACGATGACGGAGGCAATATTGTCCAGGTTCTGGATTTCTTTGAAGCGGTCGTTGATATCGATCATCTGAGACCAGGTGTAAATGGAACCGTCCGCCATGCGAAAGCGGATATTGGGCTGAACGCCGTTAGGCCCCTGGTATTCAATACGGCAGGTAAAGGGGGAGATGGTGATCTTGTCGATGGTCAGCACGTCGGAGTCCGAGGTGGCGAAGGGGGCGAAGTCCAAGGCTCCCGGGCCGGCGGCGTTGACCTTCACCGTTACAGAGGGGGCGGGGGTGACAGGGATATTCACCCGCTTGCCCTCTTCCATGTAGCCGCACCAGACGTACAGCATGTCCGTGGAATAGGGCAGGTCATCCGCCGCCAGGGAGAATCGGCGGGTGTCCGCCGTCCCGGTTTCCACTTCACGGTAGCCGAAACCCACAGGCCGCAGGCCTCCCTCTTCTTCCTGAGAGGGGATCCAAAGCGCCAGGGTGTCGATGGAGTTGAAATGCTCATCCTGGATGAACTCCTTGGCCTCGTCGCTGAGGGCGGTGATGGTGAGGGTCAGGTAGGCGGTGTTCCCGTCCGCCGCACAGCCCTCCACCGTCAGGGTATAGTCCTCGTCGCTGACGCTCCGGACGGTGGAGTCCACGTACTTCTGGGCGGGGGTGGTGTCCCCCTGGAACCAGGCGGACAGGCCGTCCCAGTTGGCGGTGGCCGCGAAGGCGGTGCCCGTCAGGGCCAGGGTCAGTGCGGCGGCGGCCAACGCCGCGCGCAGTCTTTGCTTCATATAGATCTTCCTTTCTGCTTGGTCGGCGTCCAGCGCGGCGTTGACCCGCGCCTTGATCCGCCTGCTGTCCAGGCGGGGCGGGCTGCCGGGGCCGTCCACGCTCCGCCAGAGCTCATCCAACCGTGCCATCTGCCAAACCTCCTTTTGTAAGAATTTCCTTCAGCTTCCGCCGGGCCCGGCAAAGCCGGGATTTGGCCGCCGTGACGGACAGGCCCAGGTCCCGGGCGATGTCCTTGAGCTGCTCCTCCTCGTAGTAGAAGCGCAGCACCAGCTGATCGTCCGGGGGCGGCAGGCCCTCCACCGCCCGGCGCAGCGCGTCGGCGAACATCCGCCGCTCCAGCTCCCCCTCCGGGGTGGAGCCGTCCGCCGCCCCCACCTCCTCCAGGGGCAGGGAGGCCGGACGGGCGGAGCGCAGGCGGTCCACGGCCCTGTTCCGGGCCACCGCCGCCAGCCAGGGCTTGAGGCCCTGCTCCGGCTGCAGGCTGTCCCGGCGGGACCACAGGGCCAGAAAGGTGTCGGAGACCACCTCTTCCACGTCCTCCGGGGAGGCGGCGGGCCCCATGGCGTTCCAGGCCACGGCGGACAGATAGGGGGTGTATGCGTCCATGGCCCGGTTCAGGGCCAGCCGGTCGCCCTGTTTCAGCTTCTGGGCAAGCTTTTTGTCGTTCAAGGTCTCACTTCCTCAAGAACCGGTTCTGCCTATAGATACGAAAAAAATCGAAAAAGGTTGCAGGCAGCCGGTCACATCATCCGCAGAATCTCCTTTTTCAGCCGGTCGATGATGCGCTTTTCCAGCCGGGAGATGTAAGACTGGCTGATGCCCAGCTGGTCGGCCACCTCCTTCTGGGTGCGCTCCCGCCTGCCGTCCAGGCCGAAGCGCAGGGTGATGATGGTGCGCTCCCGCTCCGACAGGCGGCTGACGGCGGTGAGCAGCAAATCCCGGTCCACGTCGTCCTCAATGGGCTTCTCAATGCTGTCGCTGTCGGTGCCCAGCACGTCGGACAGCAGCAGCTCGTTGCCGTCCCAGTCGGTGTTCAGCGGTTCGTCCAGAGACACCTCGCCCCGGCGGTTGGCGTTCTTGCGCAGGTACATTAAAATCTCGTTCTCGATGCACCGGGAGGCGTAGGTGGCCAGCTTGATGTTCTTGGCGGGCTGGTAGGTCTCCACCGCCTTGATCAGCCCGATGGTGCCGATGGAGATCAAATCCTCAATGCCCACGCCGGTGTTCTCAAACCGCCGGGCGATGTACACCACCAGCCGCAGGTTGTGCTCAATGAGCCGGGAGCGGGCCCCTGATCGGCTGTCCTCCTCCCCCAGGGCCGCCAGCAGGCGGCCTTCCTCCTCGCGGGTCAGGGGAGCGGGCAGGGTGTCGCTGCCGCCGATGTAGTGCAGCGAACCGTGGAGCGGTATGCCCAGCCGTTCCAGCAGGCGGCATATGTGGATGTAGGTGTCGGTCAAAATCACATCTGAGCCCTCCTATGTTTCTAAATCAGCGCCTGATACCCGCCGCCGTCGTCCACCGGCGTGGGGGACAGGGCCACCAGCAGCTTCCCCATCGGCTTTCCGTCCACCGTCACGCCCTGGGTGCGGACGGCCAGCAGCATCCCGCACTCCACCCCCACCGCCCGGTAGGGGATCAGCCGGGCCTGCCGGGAGCCCGCCGCATGGCACTGCTCCACCGACCGGATGGGGTCCGCGGGGTCCGCCCAGCCGGGCAGAATCCCTGACAGCGCCTGCCAGAACACCACCGCCACCGGGCGGTTGTCCGCCGGGTCGGTGAGGCTGTGGCCGGTGTCCCGCAGGGCGGTGAGGGTCACGGCGCCGCCCTCCAGGGCGATTTCCAGCCGGGCCAGCTCCCCCCCGTGCTGCCCCACCCGGCGGAAAAACAGGGAGAGAACAAAGTAGCACGCCACAAACAAAAGCAGCAGCAGTCTGATGTCCAAAGGCGTGTAAAACACTCCATGGTTCAGGGTCAGGGACACGTTCCCCAGCAGCTCCAGCCCCAGCACCGCCCCCGCCAGGGCGGCGGACGCGCCGAAAAACAGCACCGTCACCCGCAGGAGACGGGTCTCCCCGCCGTAGGCGATAAGGGCCATCAGCACCCCCGCCGCCAGCTTACAGGGCCAGTGGGCCAGCCACCCCAGTTCGGGCAGGAACACCAGCGCCGCATACAGCGCCCCGGCGGCGGCTCCCAATCCGATCCGCCAGCGCACCAGCGCCGCCCCCGCCATCCGGCCCGCCGCCAGCAGCAGCAGATAGTTTGCGATAAAATTCAGCAGGAACAGCAGGTCTATGTACACCACCGTCATGGGCGGGCCTCCTCTCCCCCGGTTTGCCGGTCTGTCCCAAATTATAGCCCTCTCGGACATCAAAAAACGTCAAAGCAAGTCCAAGGTGAAATAAAAAGCGGCCCGCCGGGAGATCCGGCGGGCCAGCGGCTCGTCATAATTTCATCAGTTCGTCCAGCGCCTGTACCAGCGCCTCCATCTCCTGGTCCGTGCCGATGCTGATGCGCAGCCAATCCGCAATCTCCGGCATACCCCACCAGCGCACCAGAACGCCTTGCGAGCGCAGACCGTCCAGCAGCTCCTTCCCAGTGTGGTCCGGGTGGCTGGCGAACACGAAGTTGGCCTGGGAGGGCAGGACGTTGAACCCCCGCTCACGCAGGGCGTTCTCCGTCCAGGTACGTGTGTCCATCACCCGGCGGCGGATGGACTGAAAATATTCCTCGTCGGAAACGGCCGCAGCCGCCCCCGCCTGGGCCAGGCGGTCCACGGTGTAGGAGTTGATGGAGTCCCGCACGCAGCGCAGGGCGGCGATGAGGTTCTCATCCCCCATGGCCCAGCCCACCCGTAATCCCGCCAATGCCCGAGATTTGGAGGTGGTCTGGACCACCAGCAGGTTGGGGCAGCGGCCGATGAGCTTCGCGGCGCTGTCCGCGCCGAAGTCCACGTACGCCTCGTCCACAATGACCACCACGTCCGGGTTGGCTCCCAGCAGCTTCTCCACCGTGTCCAGCCCCACAGCGATGCCGGTGGGGGCGTTGGGGTTGGCCAGCACCACCCCGCCGTTCCGCCCGCACAGCAGGTCGATGGGGTCTGAAAAGTCGGGGTTCATGGGAACTTCCCGGCGCTTCAGCCCGAAAAAGTCGGTGTAAACGGGGTAAAAGCTGTAGGTGATTTTAGGGAACACCACCTCCCGGTCCGGGTCGAAAAACGCCTGGAAGGCAAAGGCCAGGATCTCGTCCGAGCCGTTGCCGCAGAACACCTGGCTGATATCCAGCCCCTCCCGGCGGGCGATGGCCGCGCGCAGCTCCAGGCACTCCGGGTCCGGGTAGAGCCGCAGGCTGTCCCCCGCCGCCCGGTTGATGGCTTCAATGGCCTTGGGGGAGGGCGGATAGGGGCACTCGTTGGTGTTCAGCTTGACAAATTTGCGGTCCCTGGGCTGTTCGCCTGGGATGTAGGGGACAACGTCCTGAATGCGCCTGCTCCAATACCGGTTCATAGGGTCTGACCCTCCCGCTTCACTTTTTTGATGGACTTCTCCGCCTTGCTCCGGGGCGTCATCACCTCGTGGCCGCAGCCCAGGCACTTCAATTTGAAGTCCATTCCCACCCGGAGCACCTTCCACTCCCTGCTGCCGCAGGGATGGGTTTTTTTCAGCTCCAGCACGTCGCCGACCTGAATGTCCATGGGCATGTCATTCGCCCTCCTTCGCCGGTTTTTTGATCTTGTCCCAGTACGCCTTGGCGGCCTGCTCCGTCTTGTTGGGGCCGTATTCATAGTACACCCGGTCCTTGATGGCGTCCGGCAGGTACTGCTGCTCCACCCAGTGGCCGGGGAAGTCGTGGGGGTAGAGGTAGCCCTGCTCCCGCTCGAAGCCCGCGCCGTCGGCGTGGACGTTTTGCAGGTGCCGGGGGTAGTCCCCCGTCCGCCCCGCCCGCACGTCGGCCATCGCGGCGCTGATGGCGGCGTACACGCTGTTGGACTTGGGGGCGGTGGCCAGCAGGATCACCGCCTGGGCCAGGGGCAGCCGGGCCTCCGGCAGGCCCAGCTGGAGGGCGCTGTCCACGCAGGCCTTGACGATGGCCGCCGCCTGGGGGTAGGCCATGCCCACGTCCTCGCTGGCGGAGCACAGGATGCGCCGGATGGCGGTGAGCATGTCCCCCGCCTCCAGCAGCCGGGCCAGGTAGTGAAGGGCCCCGTCCGGGTCGGAGCCCCGCATGGACTTCATCAGCGCCGAGGCGATGTCGAAGTGGTCGTCCCCCTCCCGGTCGTACCGCATGGCGGAGCGCTGGGCCACCAGCTTTGCGTCGTCCAGCGTGACGGTGAGCACGCCGTCTTTGATGCGGCTGGCGGTCATCAGCAGCTCCACGGCGTTGAGGGCCTTGCGCACGTCACCGCCGCAGGAGGCGGCCAGGTGCTCCCGCACGCCGGGCTCGCATACCGCCTCCACCCCCAGCTCCGCCGCCTGGAGGGCGATGCCCCGGTCCACCGCGGGCATGATGTCCTCCCCCGTGAGCATTTTGAACTCAAACACGGTGGAGCGGGACAAAATGGCGTTGAAAATGGTGAAGTAGGGATTCTCCGTGGTGGAGGCAATGAGGGTGATCTTGCCGTTCTCAATGAACTCCAGCAGGGACTGCTGCTGCTTCTTATTAAAATACTGGATCTCGTCCAGGTAGAGCAGGACGCCGTTGGGGGCCAAGAGGGTGCCCACCTGGTCCATCACCTCCCGGACGTCGGCCAGGGACGCGGTGGTGGCGTTGAGCCGCCGCAGGGTGCGGCCCGACCGCTGGGCGATGATGTTGGCCACGGTGGTCTTACCCGTGCCGGAGGGGCCATAGAACACCATGTTTGGGATTTTCCCGCTGTCGATCACCCGGCGCAGCAGGCCGTCCCGGCCCAGGATGTGGCCCTGGCCCAGCACCTCGTCCAGGTTCTGCGGGCGGATGCGGTCCGCCAGCGGCTGATACATGGGGATTCCTCCTTTGAACCGCCCGTGAAGCGCGGCGGCTGACGGCATTATACCACGTTATACAGGTGTTCGCAAGACGGGTTTTCCTCTCCTCCCCAGAGGGAGAATGCTCATTGACTTTCCAGCGGCCGTATGCTATGCTGGTCAATATTGTCAAAGGAGGAGGCAATATCCAATGGATCTGAAAAACACAAAAACTGCTGAGAATCTCAGGAAGGCCCTGGCCGGCGAGTCGATCGCCCGGAATAAGTACACATTTTTCGCTCAGGCCGCCCGAGCCAACGGCGACACGGAGGTCGCCGACGCCTTTGAGCGGATGGCCGCAAACGAGATGATGCACGCCAAATTCTGGTTCGAGCAGCTGTTCGGCAAGCCCACGGACACAGGCGACTGCCTGATGCAGGCGGCCCAGGGGGAGTACAGCGAGTGGTTTGAGATGTATCCCGAGTTTGCCCGCCAGGCCCGGGAGGACGGTCTGGAGCAGCTGGCCGTCATGTTTGAGAAGGTGGCCAGCATTGAGCGCAGCCATGAGAAGGAATTCCTGACCCTGCTGTCCAAGATGACCCCGGCGGCGGCCGCAGCCCCCGTCCCCGCGCCCAAGCAGAAAAAAGCCGGCTACCGCTGCCAGTTCTGCGGCGCGATTTTCGAGCAGAGGCCCGATGTGTGCGGGACCTGCGAGGCCATCGGCGCCTTCGAGTATGTGGAATATTGGGAATGACGCTCCGGTGTGACGGAAGCCCCGACAGGTGATCCTGCCGGGGCTTTACTGATTTCTTTCAGCCGTCCCGCCGTGCGTTAACCGCCTTCCTTTTCATGGCTGGTGGGTCAGCGGTAAATGGGATGCTTCGCCGTCAGCTCTGCCACGCCGGCGCGGATATACTCCGCCTTCGCCTCAAAATCGGTGGCCGCCAGCGCGATATACTCCGCAACCTGGTCCATATCCGCCTCCACAAAGCCGCGGCTGGTGACGGCGGGGCTGCCCACCCGCAGGCCGCTGGTCTGGAAGGGGGAGCGGGGGTCGCCGGGCACCTTGTTCTTGTTGGCGGTGATGCGCACCTCGTCCAGGCGGCGCTCCAGCTCCTTGCCGGTCAGCTCCCCCATGTCACGCAGGTCGATGAGGGACAGGTGGTTGTCCGTGCCGCCGGACACCAGCTTCATGCCCCGGCGGGTCAGGCCGTCGGCCAGGGCGGCGGAGTTCTTTACGACCTGCTGCTGGTAGATCTTGAACTCGGGCTTCAGCGCCTCGCCCAGCGCCACCGCCTTGGCGGCGATGATGTGCATCAGCGGGCCGCCCTGAGAGCCGGGGAAGATGGCGGAGTTCAGCTTCTTGGCCACCTCCTCGTCGTTGGTGAGCAGCAGGCCGCCGCGGGGGCCCCGCAGGGTCTTGTGGGTGGTGGTGGAGGTGACGTGGGCGTAGGGGATGGGGGAGGGGTGCAGCCCCGCCGCCACCAGGCCCGCGATGTGGGCCATATCCACCCAGAGGCAGGCCCCCACCTCGTCGGCGATGGCACGGAAGCGCTGGAAGTCGATCACACGGGGATAGGCGGACGCGCCCGCGATGATCATCCTGGGCTTGCACTCCCTGGCAATGCGCGCCACCTCGTCGTAGTCGATGACGCCGGTCTCCTCGCTGACGCCGTAGGACACCATCTTGAAATACTTGCCGGAGTAGTTCACCGGGCTGCCGTGGGTCAAATGGCCGCCGTGGTCCAGGTTCATGCCCAGCACCGTGTCGCCGGGCTGGCACAGGGCCATGTAAACGGCGTAGTTAGCCTGGGCGCCGGAGTGGGGCTGCACGTTGGCGAACTTGGCCCCGAACAGCTCACAGGCCCGGTCGATGGCCAGCTTCTCCGCCACGTCCACGCACTGGCAGCCGCCGTAATACCGCTTGCCGGGGTAGCCCTCGGCGTACTTGTTGGTGAGCACGCTGCCCATGGCGGCCAGCACCGCCTCGGACACGATGTTCTCCGACGCGATGAGCTCGATGTTGTCGCACTGGCGCTGGTACTCCGCCTTGACGGCCGCCCCCACCTCGGGGTCGTGCCGCGCGATAAAATCCATATAGTCCAAAACCATGCCTGTCTCCGCCTTTCCAAATTTTGTCCCCCCATTATACCCTGTTTTCCCGGAAAACACAACTGACGGGAACCAAAAATCGGGGTCGCTTTTTCCCCCGGTTTGTGGTACGCTTGACGGAAAAGCGGATGAACCGCGGCCCACGTTCCGGTAGACGAAGCGGAAAAATTGTGGTATGCTTGACGGTGAGGTGAGACAAATGACGACTGAATCCGACGTGCGCGCCATTGTGGACGCTCTGAAAGAGCTGTACCCCGATTCCCTGTGCTCCCTGCAGTACGAGAAGGACTACGAGCTGCTGTTCGCCGTGCGGCTGTCCGCCCAGTGTACCGACGAGCGGGTGAACATGGTCACCCCCGCCCTGTTCGAGCGCTTCCCCACCCTGGAGGCGTTCGCGGAGGCGGACCCGGAGGAGGTGGGCGAGTACATCCACTCCTGCGGCTTTTTCCGGGCGAAAAGCAAGGATATGGTGCTGTGCGCCCAGATGCTGCTCAGCGAGTACGGCGGCAAGGTGCCCTCCACCATGGAGGACCTGCTGCGCCTGCCCGGCGTGGGCCGCAAGACGGCCAACCTGATTCTGGGGGACGTGCACAACACCCCCGGCGTGGTGGTGGCGGACACCCATTGCATCCGCATCACCGGGCGGCTGGGCCTCACCGACGGCACCAAGGACCCGGCCAAGGTGGAAACCCAGCTCCGGGCCGTCCTGCCCCCGGAGGAGTCCAACAACTTCTGCCACCGGATGGTGCTCCACGGCCGGGCGGTGTGCACCGCCCGGAAGGCCAAGTGCGGCGAGTGCGTGTGCGCGCCCTGGTGCAGGTACGCGAAAACGGAATTTAAGGCGTAGAAGAGGCCCGCCCCGGTCAACGTTGACCGGGGCGGTTTTCTCATCTCGTTCTCAGATTTACTTCTCCACCGGCATCAAATCATCCAAAGGGAAGGAGGCGGAATCAATCTCGCCTGTCTCCGCCCACCACTCCAACGTCAACGTGCCGCCCTGGAAATTGGCCGGATCAATATAGTCGCCTTTCTTGTCTTGGGCGATAAAATCGGCAATCGAAAACCGCGTTACCATCCCTCCACCGACGACTCCGCCGCCGCCTCCACCCCAGTCCAAGGTGACGGACATCCCGTCCTTCGTTGTCAAGATGGCCCGGAGGGGGAAAGCCCACCAGCGGTTCACGATATCGTCCTCCGCTTCCCCATAGTATGGATCGCCGCCCTCACGGAAATAGGTCAGTTCCAGTTCCATGGGAGACAAATAAACCTTACGCAGATTGATATCGGCCCCGTCCAAATTGGTGACCAGCTCGTCAGTTTTCCAGGCGTATCCAGGGTCTTGCCGGGGCAGTGGGACCTCAAAGGACCAGTCGCCGGAGATAGTGGTATAATTTTCTTCCTCTCCGCCGACATAATAGGCGAAGTCTTTTGCTTCTACCCGCATTGCCGACACATTGTCCATTTCATCCTCCGAATAGCCGGTATAAACAAAATATACCAAGCAGCGGTTATCCAGGGGATCCCCGTCCGGCATCGACCACCAAAAAGCGCTGCGCGGACCCTTGAAGTCCACTTCCACGGGCTCGCCGTCGGCGTCTAAAAAGGCAGGAAGCCCTTCCGCCCTAAAACCCTTTGGCTTCTCGCTGGATTTTCCGAAATCGCCTGTATCCAGAACTGTCCCTTCCGCAGTGGAAAACTCTCCCACCAGCACAATCTTGACCTGGTCCCGCAGAACCTGGGTAATATGAAGGGTCGCGCCGCTGCTCTCAGTGGTCACATCCACCGGCATGGTTCCGGGAGCCAGCAGTTCCATGCTCTGGGTGTCCTCTGGCCCTATCCCCATCAGCCTCCACAAAGATGTGCTGATCCCCGGCACCGCCGCCGCGGCCCCCGTCACCAGCAGGGCGGCCGCGGCCGCCGCCAAAACAACTCGTTTCCAGTTTTTCATGGGTGTTTTCCTCCTCGCGTCGTCCTGGAGGAGTTTTTGCAGCAGCTCCCGCTCCCGCCGTGGGTCTGGGGTCATTCCGTCAAACATCTCGTTCAGCTCACGCCTGTCCATAGCCTTCCTCCTCCAGCTTCAATTTCAGCTTCTTTCGGGCCTGGACCAGCCGGGAGCGCACGGTGGAGGGGTTCTCCCCCAGCATGTCCGCGATCTCCCCGGTGGCGTAGCCCTGGTAGTAGTGGAGATAGAGCACCAGCCGCTGGGGTTTGGGCAGCGCCGCCACCTGATCCCACACCTCCTGGTGTTCGGGCTGCTCCCAGACCAGGGAGTCCAGCGCCTCCTCCCCCGCCCGCCGGGTGCGCCACCAGTGCTTGAGCTGGTTTTTGCACTCGTTCCGGGCGGTGACGATGAGCCACGCCTTCTCGTGCTCCGGATCACGGAAGGGCTCGGCCCGCTCCATCGCCTTGCGAAAGACGGTCTGGGCGGCGTCCTCCGCGTCGGGCACGTTTTTCATCAGCATCAGGCAGATCTGGTATACCATCCTGAACTGCCGCCGGTAGAGGCCGGCCAGCTCCTCCCGGGAGAGCGCCTGGTGTCCTATGGGAACCGCCCCCTTTCGTCTTTCTGTCTACTACACAATCCGCAAAGCCATATTGTTGACTCGAAGGGAAATATTTTTCCTCTTTCATAACATATATTTGCCGTCTCGTCAAATGGGGCGCAGGGGTTTCAGCCAGCGATAAAATATTGACAAACAGCCCTGATCGAACTGCAAAATTCATTCATTTACAATTTGCCGGCGGCATGTTAAAATATCTTAGATTGGTATGCACTTTTTTAGAGAGGCACGGTTCCAGAAGGGTGCCTGGCGATATGAAGAGGCCGCTCAGGAAAAACGAGAAACGGCGCGTTGTTTCTGAACTGGAGGGTATGTATGTCCGAGATAAAAAATGAAATTGTAAGCCGCAAAGCATTTGATTTGCAGGAAGCTGTGGTTCTTTTAGATGTATATCTCTCCATCAGAAGAAAGGGCGTGGCAAACGCGGAGGCTGCTGAAATTGCGTCTCAAAGGCTGAGGTCATTAGCGCGCAAAAGGGGGATGGCGATAGACGACGCTTTCCGCAGCGCGATGGGTCTTCAGAATCGTTTGCGCAGCATCGGATGCCTGTTTGAAGGCACAGAATCCGCCTCTGTTCCGGGAACCCAGGTTTTTCGGGAGGCAGTTGACCTGTACCGAACGGACAGGCAGCAATACAAGCGTTTGCTTGCGGACGCTGACGTTAAAAGCCGTCCGGCAGGAAGGGATAAGAGGGCTTTTCCAAAAAGCGGGGAGCCGGAGGCGCAGAAGCAGCCCGGCAACAGCGTAAGCATAGAAAAAGCGGAAGCTTATTTGGCGGCTGCCGGATTACAGGGCGCCGCGGTTCAAGACTTGATTAACAATGTTCAGCCTGGCGCGGCCGCTTATGCGACGCAGAATGCGTTGGAAGCAAGCCGGAATGTAATTGCCATGCCGGGAAACCGATATGTGCATGCCGAGGCGCTCGTTGATCTGGACGAAGCTGAGGAAACCATGGGGCGCATTCTGCAGACGCACTTTGCCCAGTTCGGAGGATACAGCAATCACAGGCTGCTGTTCGGCGCCGCCTCACATGACCTCTCTATGTTCCTCAATGACAACGACTGCGAGGACATAGACAGCGTTTATGCTTTGGCACAGTACTTTTTTGGAAAGAAAGCTGAAAAGCAATACAAATTTTCTTATCCACATATATTTGAAAGCACGCCGGATTACCCTCCCTCGCTGAAGGGCCTGATGATAAACCTGGCAAGGATGAGCGGCGGCGTACTGGATGCAGATGACGCAAAGGACTATCTGCAAAAGACCATGCTCTCCTATGGAAGCATCGGCCAGCTGCTTCAAATCACATCGTCAGACACCTTCCTGATGTACGATTCCAGCCGATATCTGCTGTCGGAGAAAATGGGGATAGACGGGGAATGGAAGCGTATGCTCCATGACCGGCTTGATGACCTGTTCCGGCAGGCTGATGTGGCCTATGTCATTCCCCGGGATATCAGGGGCTCATGGTTTGCCGGGCTTCCGGCCTTACCGCAGGGCCTCGGCTGGACGGTGCTGCTTCTCCAGGAAGTTCTGCGGCAGTTCCCGGATATCGGCTTCCGGCCGGTCACATCTGAGCTGGGGCAGGCTCGCGATACGATTGCGGCCGCTTTTGTACCGGCGGCTTCGCCGCTGCAGTCGTTTCCCGATGTGGTCACCTTATTTATGCAGGAAAGACATGCCCTGCCCAAGCGAATGGCCTGTGAGCAGCTGCGCCAGGAACTTCGTGAAGCCGGAATGCTGGAGGGCGGCGAATTGATTTATGCCCTGCCCAAGGCGCTGAATGACTATCGGTTTTCTTGGACAGACGAAAATAAAACGGTGCTTGTGAGAGGCAATTGATCACACAGCTCAGAACAGAGGAAAACCTATGTATGGATATGAATGGACAGACAGGAACGGAATATACAAGCTGTCTATAGAAAGCAAAATCGAAAAAGAAATACGTCCTGTATTCAAGGAGGAGCTGGATTACTTCGGTTTTCATGAACATTGGACCTATCCGGACACGGAGGCGCCCCTTCTTTGGGCGGAGGGGATTCGCCGCTATATTATAAACGGGGAGTGCGTTGCAGAGGCGGTCGGCGGCGGCTTCTACACCAAGCCCACCATAAAAATCCGGAAGGAAAATCTCACGCTGGAGCCGATCGACCTTGAAGATCTCTGGAAGGAAAACGAGCGGCTGATGCTGGGCCTGCAAAAAACCGCCGTTGATTCAATCAAAAAATACTATGAGAAGTATTCCGCGCAGGGGATGGAATTTGCCGTTGCGTTCAGCGGCGGTAAGGATTCGCTGGTACTGCTTGATCTTGTCAGCAGAGCGCTTTCACCGGACAAATTTGTCGTCGTGTTCAGCGACACCGGCATGGAGCTGTCAACTACGTATGAGTCGATTGAACGGGCGAAGCGGCATTGGCCTGCGTTGAAATTTTACGAGGCGAAAAGTCACCTGAGCCCTGAAAAGAGCTGGGATGAATTCGGCCCTCCGGGGCGGCGGATGCGCTGGTGCTGTGCAGTTCACAAATCGGTTCCGACGATCCTTTTATTGCGGGAAATTACGGGAAATTACGATGTTAAGGTTGTTGTATTTGAGGGCGTGAGGGCGGAAGAAAGCGCAGCGCGCGCAAAGCGCGAGGAAATCAGCGTAGGCGCGAAAAATATTAACCAGATAAACTGCAGCCCGATCCTGAGATGGAGCACATCCGAATTGTTTATTTACCTGCTCCACAATCATATTCTATTCAACGACGCCTACCGCAGAGGTCTGTTCAGGGTTGGCTGCATTGTTTGTCCCATGTCCTCAAGCTGGTGGGATAGCATCACAAACGATATTTATCCGGACGAAATAAGGCCGCTGCTCTCCAAGGTGGAGAAATATGCCAAGGCCACAAAGCCAAACACAGAGGTGGAGAGCTTCATTGAGCAGGGCGGCTGGAAGGCGCGAATGGGCGGCAGAGGTCTGCCAAATGGCGGAAATCGAATCGTAGAGGTCATCAATGAGGACAAAATTTCCTTTCGATTTACAGATAAAACCCAAAATTGGCTCGACGTTTGTGTGATTCTTGGCGCAGTCGTCGCGTTTGATAACGGGATTTATTCCCAGATCATTTCCGGTCAGGAATTCAAATTCCGAATCAGCGGAGATGAAAGCAATATGGTCACATACTGGCCGTATTCAAAAATGGATCGGTTTATCCTGAGCCATTTGAGAGGGATCGCAAACAAAACAGCGTATTGCTTCAGCTGCAAGGCCTGCGAGGTGCAGTGTCCGGTCAATGCCTTTACCATAACGGATAAGGGGTCCATATTCATACGAGAGGACAAGTGTGAGCATTGCTACAACTGCATTGAGTATACAAATGGAAAAGGCTGCCTTGCGGCCAAGTCACTTTCCACATCAGGAGGAGAAAACGGTATGGACCTAAAAGGAATGAATCGCTATCAGCATTTTGGACTTCGCCGTCCCTGGCTGGAGCATTTTTTTGAATGTAAGGAAAACTGCTTTACCATGGGGCAGCTGGGCACCCGCCAATATGATGCGCTGAAGGTGTGGCTTCGTGAAGCCGGATTCCTTTCTGCGGCCGGCAGGGGAGTCAAGGCAGGGGTTCCCACCCCGCTTTTTGAAAAAGTGGAGCCCCTTGGCGCAGGCAATCCTTTGGTGTGGGCCGTTATCTGGACAAACCTGGCATACAGCTCGATTATCGCCAGATGGTTTATGCTCAGTGTTCCTTCAGGAGAGGTATACGAAAAGAACGAACTTGTTTTCCAGCTTGGCGATGATTATTCCAAATCAACACGCGACAATGCGGTGACGGCCCTTCTTGAAACCTTCCGCCACAGTCCGATTGGGAGCGTTCTCAAGCAGGGCATCCCGATTGCCGGCGGCAGCAGCTTCAAGTTCTCAAAGCAGGGGTGGAATACGCCGGATGCCGTTGCGATTCTGTACTCGCTTTATATGTGGGCCGAGAAAACCGGCCGCTACGATTTCACTTTAAGCCAGCTGGATGCGGCAAGAGGAAACCCGGACGCGGCGGGGGTGGACCCGGTGGAAATCTTCGGCATCAATCCGGATAAGTTCAAAGGCATTCTTCAGGACATCGCTTTGCAGTATCCTGAGTATATCCGCACCACATTTGTGGCTGATTTGGACAATGTCAAGCTGTTTTCAGAACACAATCCGCTGAGTGTTCTTGACCTGATTCAAAAGTAAGGAGGACGCGGCATGCCGAATTATAATACATATATCGAGCTGAGCCCGAACTATGAATCAGTAGTTGATATCGATTCGGAAAACAGAAATCCGAATATGTGGCAGGAATATATTGTCCATGAGGATATGAGGGATGCGTTGGACAAGATCTGCCAGTCGCTGGCGTTTGAAGATATGGACAAGCGCCGCTCCTTCTGGGTGCACGGCGCTTATGGCACCGGCAAGAGCTACGCCGCCATCGTTTTGAAGCACCTTTTTGAGGACCCGGTTGAGAACATCCGGCCGTTCCTGTCGAAGCAGCTGCTTATTCCGTACCGCGATGCCTTTATTGCGCAGCGCGAGAAGGGGAAATACCTCGTTGTGTGGAAAAGCCAGACGACGGACATTAAAAGCGGCACTCAGCTGATGATGGCCGTTGAGCTTGCCGTCCGCGCCAAGCTTGAGGAGGAATTTGGAGCCAGCGCATACTATGGGAAGCGGTCGCTGACCTCGGCCGCCAGGGAGGCGGTCCATAAGGCGTCGATTAACTGGCAGGACATTTTTGAGAATTCTCCCCTGGGCCTTTGTGATGATTACAATTCTCTGGAGGATTTCCAGGCCGAGGTCGATTCCGGGAACCTGAAAGCCTGCAATTTGGTGGCAAAAATTTTCCGTGATAACGGCTGGGGCTTCTTCACCGTTATTGACGACTTCAAAGAGTGGCTGAAGGACGTCATTGAAGGAAATCATCTGCAGGATGGCGGCATTATCTTTATTTGGGACGAGTTTACCACGTATCTCCGCGACAATCCCAATGATGACGTTTTGCAGCCCTTATCTGAGTTTTGCAAAGAGGAGCCCTTCTTTATGTGCCTGATCGTGCATAAAGACGCGAGCTGGCTCAGCAATGTGGGGGAAGATACCTATAACCGCATTGTCCACCGATATCACTCCATGGAATTCCATGTCAGTGAAAGCGCGGCATATGAGCTGATCGGAAACTCCATTATGGTAAGGGCCGGCATGGAGGACCAGTGGGATACCATCCGCGGCAATCTGATGAAAACCATCAGCAAGAACTTTGCCGATTTCGACAATCTGGATATGAGCAACAAAAAAGAGCGGTTTCGCCAGCTTTGCCCGCTGCATCCCATGACCCTCTCCATGCTCGCAATCGTTGCTCAGAATTTTGGCGCGTCCCAGCGCACGCTTTTCCGCTTCATGAAAGACCGCAAGGAATCCGCGCAGAATGTGGGCTTTATTTATTACATCAACAACTACGGATATGATAATTGGCGCTGGCTCACCATGGACTTTCTGTGGGATTACTTCTTCATGCGAGAAAGTGACGTGAAGAATTTTTCCCCGGAGGCCAAAAGCGCCTATCAGCATTTCATTACAAAGAGAGAATTTATATCCGACGACTACCGTATGCACGTGTTCAAGGCGGCCATGCTGCTGATCGCGGTCATGTCCTCCGGGAATGTCAGCAATCTTTACAGCCAGGCCACCCAGCGCAAAATGTCGGCCACAAGGAATACCCTGTACAAGTGCTTCGCCGGGATTCTGACGAAAGATGACGTGGACGCCTATTTGGGCGATCTGGAGCAGATTGGCGTTCTCCGCCTTGATTCGATGACTAACGGCGACGCTCGGCTTCAGATACCTTACTCCGGTGGTGCGGGCGACGTATTTGAGATTCGAAAGAAGATGTTCATCGCCAGGAACAGCCGTTACGAGCTGTTCAAAAAGGGCGGCGTCTATGCCAAGGCTATCGAGAACAAATTCTGGAACAAGACCGACGCGGCTTATTCCAGAGTGTATATCGCGGGCTGCTGCGCCGAGACGTCGTCCATCAACAACCGAACCGAGGAGATTCAGAACGAGCTTGCGAAGAATCCCTACAAATTTGGAATTCTTGTGATTGCCATTGACGAGGCAAGCAAGTTCTCCTCTCTGCAGGATAAGGTGAAGGAGCTGGCGGCCGCAGATACCACAGGCAGATTTGCCGTCTGCCTGCTGAAATCTCCGCTTACCGAGGATCATCTTGACAGGTGGTACAATGCAAAGACCCATTCCGAGCTGGCAAGTGACGAAGGCAAAACTGGTGACGCCGGACGGTACTCTGATGAGGCGGACGTTATCGTATCCGAGTGGTCGGAGGCGGCCGGCGACGACCAGATTATGGCAGCCTGTGGGAACAGGATATATCCGAGTGAGTACGGGGTTTACAGCCTTTCCGCAAACCTGAAAAAAGACGTTATTTTCGGCACGGTTTTTACCGCCGCGCCGGAGCTTGTCGTCACGACAAACACGGCCTTTAAAAAGATGCAGGCCACGACTTCGGAGGCCGGTGTGAAAAAGGACTCCCCCAATGCACAGGTGGGCAATATCGTGAACGGCCTGAAGGCGGCGGGCGTATGGGACGTTAACACCCTGCCCGAGCTGGCGCAGTGCAGCGGCAGCGCCGGGGCTGAGGCCGTTGCCGGAATTGCCCGCTTCATCTCCGAGAAATTTGCCCAGGGAGCTCAAATCAAGCTGGACGAGATGTGGCTGGAGCTGCAAAAGCCACCGTACGGTTACTATAACTGCATGGCCTGCGGCTATATCCTTGGCTTCATTCTTCGCCATTATGTCAACAGCGAGTTCAGCTGGAATCGGGGCGACAATAACCCCTGGCCATTCACGGAGAAGAATGTTGCCATCATGATTAACGATATGTGCTGCGGGAAGACGGTGAATCATTATCTTTCTCCCGGCTCGGAGGTGTGGCAGAAGTTTAAGCCCTATGTCCAGAAGGTATTCAGGCTCAGCGACGGTGAAGCCGTTAATGAGACAGAGGCCAGAAAGTACATGTCCAGGCAGTGCACAGAAAAAGCCGGCGTGCCTTTCTGGGTTCTGAAATATGTTCCGGAGGAAAAGTTTGGCGGCGCCGCGGCGAAGGCGGCCGCAGACGAGATCATCAGCCTGTTCTGCGATTTTATGTTTGAAGCAGGGGATCAGGAGGCCGTGATGGGCAGCATTAAGGCCAAATTCACCGGCCGGGGCCAGCTGCGCAAAACATTGACCGATTTGTACTTCGAGCAGAGTACGGTCTATTTGGCCTTCAGCACGTTTATCTCACAAAATTGCCGGGAGCTGCAGGACCTGCGGAACGAAATCGGGCTGACAAATCTGGATCTGTTTGACGGAATTCACCAGCTCATGCAGGGACAGGTTTCAACCTGGACGGAGCAGCAGGTGGAGGAAAAGCTGGATGAAATCTGCCTGGAATACAGAGCGGTAGCGGTCTTGAACAAGGCGCTCGGCCTGAGGCGGAAAACCATCCAGCAGCTCGGCGACGACATAAAGAACGCTTTTGACCACATGATGGTTCCGGGCTGTGTGATCGAAACCCTCGACTATGAGTGGGTCCCGGCCTTGAAGGCGATGCATGTAATTTCCACAACGCAGTGGACAAAGCTTGAGGTGGCTGACCGCACGGAGTACATCCGCCTGATGAACGATCATGCAAAAACCGCCTGGGGAAATGTGACGTCGGCAAAGTCTGTTTTGAAGAAGTATTTGGACAAGCATGGTCATAGCTGCACGGAGGACGAGTTGTCCGAGATCTTTGCAGCGCTGGAAGCGTCCAAATACGACTCGTCTGCCACCGATTTTGACAATAGGATCACAGTCCAGCTGAACAAGATTGCCTACAACAGAAATAGAACCCGCATCAATGAGCTGTGGCTTCAGCAGAGCGGCTTTGATACGATTTCAGCCTGGTGCAACAACTGGGCCGTGCCGGTCCAGTGGGTCATTGCAGATGAAGCGCAGGAGCACATGGCGATCCTCCAGGCGATACAGAGCGGCAGGACGGTGAATGACGTATCGCTGAACAACGCGACGCAGTATATGGAATCCCATGTGATTGAGGGTTTGAAAGACAGGCAGAAAATCATGAAGTGCTTCTTTGCTCAGATAGGCGAAAGCTATCAGATGCCATTTGAGGCGTCTTCCGCTGTGCTGACAGCCAGGCTGAAAACAAATCCGAAGCTGACGTCTGACGTGTACAGCTGGGCCAACAAAGCTGGGGACATCCGAAAAACCATCGACGAATTCCTGCGCGGCAAATACTGTGAAGACGCCAAAAGAAATGTCCGCACCATGCCGGAGGCAGCGCTCCGAGACAGGGTTGTTGAACTGCTGGAGCAGCGGCCGGACTTCTACGCGCTGTTCATCAGATAAAAGAGGAGGCTTTTGATCGTGACGATTGCGGAAATAATCGATAAGCTGCGGCAGGAGCGCGATATTGAGTGCCGTTTTCCAGCAAGGATCATTTTCACTGAGGATCTGAAATCATATTCTGATTTGGTGACACAGCTGAAAAGCGCATGCGATGTCACGATCAACCTTGCGGATTTTGGCCGGAATGACGTTGTTCCTCAGTTTGACAAAATGCAGGAGGCGCTGACGCAATATAAAGATCAGCAAGTTTTGATCCTTTCCGCAGGGGAGTACCTGCGGATGTGCATCGGGCGTGAACTGGATAAAGAACGGGCTCAGTTTCCCTCTTTCTGGGAGAAAATGCAGGAGGAGAGCTCAAGAAGGAGGCTGATCCTTCCGGTGTTCAGCTGCCGGGACTGCTTTGACCGCATTATCGGAGTGGTCAACCAGCGCCAGAGAGACTTTGTGTGGACGCTGGAGCCGGCCAAGGCTTCGAAACACTACAGCGTCTCGGTATATTCGCCGCAGTTTGCCGGGGCGATCCATGCGGATGCGCCGAGCTTTGAGGCTTGGCTGAGAAACTGGGATGTGATCTGGGGCCAAAATCCCTCCTGTGCCATAATCTCCCGCCAATGCCGATGGGCTGAAGCCACCTTTGGCACAATCAGCGTAAAGCCCATCGACAGTCCGTTTGCCTACCTCACAGATTTGCTGGTGGACGGCGGCAGTCTTGACAAAGCGTGGGAGCCGGATTCCTTCTGGGCTCAGCTTATTCCCGCGGTAAAAAAGGGGATGAAATTCTCTGATCTTGTAAAAGACCTGCTGGGCGTCACGGCATTTGATTTCGCAGCCGTCATTGCCAGGTGGAAAACCCTCAGCAGCCGGCAGCGGGAACTGATATGGCTGTGGTATCGTGTATATCCCACAGATGAGTATTACTCTTACGTGTGCAAGAAAGCCCGGAAAGCCGACGAGATACCGGACCGGATTCGAGATGAAATACTGCTGCTGGCGTCCAGAAGCCAGGACTGGATCTCTGAACGGATGAACGCCATGCAGGTGCTGGGATTCACCGCGTTTGACGACGCATATTTCAAGCTGCTGGACAAGCTGCCGCTGGCGGAAATGAAGCTGCAGCTGCTCACCTATAAAACCCATGAGGAGTGTGCGTATGCTGTAAAAACGGTCAGCGGCCTGCTCCGAGAGGGCGCTGAGCCGGGCGCTGCTGCCGAAATGCTGCGCGAGGCCTATCCGATGCTTGCGGCGTATATGAGCGAGTCGTCCGGACTTGATGGGGAAATTGACGAATACTTTGCCTGGTATAGAAAGAATAAGCTCATTAACCGCTTCTGCGGTAATTATGGCAGGCGCATTTCGTTTGACCGCTTTGACGCTCGTTTTAAGCAGCTCAGTAAAATGAACGGCAAGGACTGCTTTACGCTTTGGATTGATGGATTCGGCATGGAATGGCTTCCGGTGTTTCTGAAGGAGCTTGCACTCAGAGAAATCCGTCCTGAATCCAGCAGCATTGCCGCCGCAAGGCTCCCGACAAAAACGGAGTATAATCATCAGTGGGATGAAAATGACCCAATGTCTGAGAAATGGAACCGGCTGGATTCGCTCTCCCATAAAGGGATGCCGGATGACAAAAGCTATTTTTCCTGTATCGCGTATCAGCTCGCTGTGTTTGCGGAAGCGGCAAAGAAGGTCGACGACCTTTTGGACGAGCATGAGTACGTGGCGGTTACCGGCGATCACGGCAGCAGCCGCCTGGCGGCGCTGGCGTTCCATGATGCCGGCATCGTACCTGTGACGGCTCCGGCCCAGGCAAAGGTGCGCAGCTTTGGCCGTTTCTGCGAATTGGCTGATAACGGCGACGGCTTCGTGGAGCTTGACTTCATGAAAAAGGTTGCCGTTGACAACAAGACCTATGTTGTTATGGAGGATTATAATCAATTTTCTATCAGCGGAAATGCGGCCGGGGGCAATACGGATGATGTGGATGTCGTTGGCGAGATCCATGGCGGAGACACGCCGGAGGAGCGATTGGTGCCCGTTGTGATTATCAGGCGGTCTCAGCCGCTGCCGGCGCTGACGTGCAGGCCGAAAAGCAGATCCGTTATGCGAAAGAACGGCCATGTGGAAGCAAATCTGTCGTTCAGCCGCAGGGTATTCTCGCTGGAGGCTGCAGCGGATTCCCTTGTTGGTTTATGCGCTTCAAAGCCGGACGGAACGTGGGATATCTCCTTTGACGACGTTACAGGGGATGAACTTCATGTATCGGTGGTTGCCAACGGCCGCCTCCTGCCGGACAGGGTCACGCTGAAAATCAAAGGCCAGGGAATCAGCAAGAATGAGGGTATGGGAGGATTACCGTGAGGCAAACTGCGAAAACCTGCTGCGAGTGTGATAAGAAATTGGTAAAAGACGAGGTCGCACTGTGCCAAAAGCTGCTCGGCATAGACACCGAGGACCTCTATTGCATCGATTGCCTCAGTGCGTATTTGGAATGCGAAAAAGAGGACCTGGAAGTCAAGATCCAGGAATTCAAAGAGCAAGGATGCACTCTGTTTCTGTGATTGGAAGGGGGGACGGGAATGCTGGAAGATAAGATCCGTGATGTTTTTGCGGATATGGTAGTCCTGAAAAATCCAGAACGCGCGGAATTTTTTAAGAATTTGAGCCTGCCGTCCTACATGCGCGACTGGCTGGTCATGAAATTTTCGGATGAGGACGGAAGCATAGATTATGACAGTGTCCTCAGATATGTAAGGCAGTATATTCCAAGCCGCGAAGATTATGAGCAGTTCAAATTTGAGATGATAAATGGAGAGACCGTACGCTTCCTTGCCAGGGTCCGTGTTGTCGTGGACATCAAAAAGGGGAAAACGATGTTTGAACTGCCTGATTTTGGCGGGGCAAAGTCAGGCGCATCCGGCGAGGTTGCAAACGAGGTTGTAAGCCGCTGGAAGGAAACGCTGCTGAAGGAAAGTGAAAACTGGGGGATTATTGACCTGGTATGGGCAAAGGACTACTCGTCCGGCAAGGCAAAGGGCGTTGTAAAGCTGGTTGAGTACAGCCCGTTCTGCCCGTATACGGTTGATCTTGATTATTATAAAGCTGCCCGCAATTCGTTTACAACTGAGGAATGGATCGACCTTCTGATCTCGGCGGCCGATTACAATCCGGAGGGGTATGACTCTGAACAGCAAAAGCTGTGCTTTTTAAAGAGGCTGCTGCCTTTTGTTGAGAAAAGAGTGAACCTGATGGAGCTGGCCCCGAAGGGCACGGGAAAAAGTTATGTATATCAAAAGATAAGCAAGAGAGGCTGGCTGATTTCAGGCGGCACAGTATCAAGGGCTTCTCTAGTTTACGACAATGCCAAAAAGACGGGCGGGCTTATTACACGATTTGATTTTATTGGATTTGATGAGATACAGTCCATGTCGTTTGTGCAGCCAAATCAAATTCAGACGGCGCTGAAGGATTACATGGAATTTGGGGAGGTAAAGGGCTTCGATGCGTCAATTGTTGCCGATGCAGGAATCATTGTACTTGGAAATATTGATGCCGGCAGGTTTCATGTTGACGAGAACATGATGGAGGAAATCAGCCCTGTATTCTGTGAATCCGCATCGTTGGACCGCTTCCACGGCTTTATACCCGGCTGGGAGCTCCCGCGCATGCATCAGGGCTTGGTTGCCAATGGATGGGCTCTGAATACGGAGTATTTTGCGGAGGTCCTGCATCTCCTGCGCGATGATCTAACTTATGCCGCGGTTGTGGACGATTGCCTGCTGCTTCCGCCGAAGTCGGATCAAAGAGATCTGACGGCAATCAAACGGCTCTGTACAGCGTTTTTAAAGCTGATCTTCCCGAATGTGACGTCTCGTGAGGACATAGCGGCAGAAGATTTCATCCAATATTGTCTGGAACCGGCCAAAGAAATGCGCAGGGTCATCAAAAAACAGCTTTGCATGGTGGATCCCAAAGAGTTTAATGTGCCTGGCAAAAATGATATTCCGGATATCCAATACAGCCGCTAAAGGACGAGGTGTCATGAACAGCATAGTCTACGCGGATAACGCGGCAACAACACAATTAGATCGAGACGCATTGGAAGCGATGATGCCCTGGCTCCTGGATGAGTTTGGCAACGCCTCCCAGCCCTATGCGTTTTCCAGAAAACCGAAGAAAGCGCTTGCAGAAGCGCGGGAGACGATAGCCGCGTGTATCGGTGCTCTGCCTGCGGAAATATTCTTTACCTCCGGCGGGACCGAAAGCGACAACTGGGCCATCAAAGGCTCCGCGTTGGGGGACCCGGACAGAGGTGCGCTGATCACGTCTGCATTTGAGCACCATGCGGTGCTGCGTTCCTGTCGGGCTGTCGAGCGGCTTGGCTGTCCGGTCGCTTATATGCGCCCTTCCCCGGATGGATATATTACGCCGGAGATTTTGAGCAAGTATATGGCAGTCAATACGCGGCTGGTATCTGTGATGCTTGTGAATAACGAGATCGGCAGCATCCAGCCCATAAAAGAACTGTGCCAAGCCGCGCATGCGCACGGAGCATTGTTTCATACGGATGCAGTACAGGCGGTGGGGCATCTTAAGATCGATGTAAAAGAGCTGGGAGTTGATATGCTTTCAGCATCAGCGCACAAGTTTAACGGGCCTAAAGGCGTCGGATTCCTTTTTATTCGCAAAGGTGCGGCACTTCAGGCTTATGTCCATGGGGGCGCACAGGAGTCTGGGCGTCGCGCCGGAACAGAGAACATTGCGTCCATAGCGGGCATGGCGGCGGCGTTGAAAAAGAACTGTGACGCTTTGGAAGAGAACGCAGGACATGTTCTTTCAATGGAGCGCAAGCTGCTTGAACGCCTTGACCGCGCCGGAATCGTTTATTCACGCAACGGGGGATGTACGACGCTTCCGGGGCTTGTCAGCCTGTCCTTTGACGGGGAGGACGGCGAAGCAATTCTCCATAGAATGGACCTGATGGGGATCAGCATTTCCACCGGCTCCGCATGTGATGGCGCCAACGCTGAAATATCCCATGTTTTGCAGGCCATAGGCCTGGATTCGTCACTAGCTAAGGGCACAATTCGCATTTCGCTCGGAAAAAACAATACGGAGGATGATGTTGAGCGGATTGCCGCCGCTATGATAAAAATACTCAAGAAGTGAAGCTTCTGTTATGGAGTACAATTAAGAGAGGCGCTTCCTAGTACCCTGCGCGTCAAACCCAGAAGCGCGTCCCTGCCCTGCCGCCCTGCCCCGCCCTGCCCCGCCCTGCCCCGCCCTGCCGCCCCGCCCTGCCCTGCCCTGCCCCGCCGGGGGAGCGGTTTTCCGAATAGAACAACAGCCGCCGGGATAACTCCCGGCGGCCTGCTTTGTGTAACCACACAAATCCCTATTCGCGATTCAGGCAGTGCCTTAGAAAGCACTGATCAAATGCGCCTGCGGCGCTTTGTGAATCTTTTGCGCCAGAATGCTGTGCTTTGTGGATCTTTTGCACCAGAATGCGGCGCAAAATCTCTCACAAGGCGCTCTTGTCGGTTTAATCAGCCCTTCCCTTATTTTTCCTCGTGCGCCCGGCGGCCAAGCGCCGCAATGTGAGCAGCTCACACCCACGTCGTGGCACGCGGCGCACCAGCGGGGCGGCCAAGCGCCGCAATGCGAGCAGCCCGGACGGACGCGCCTTCCCTGTCCAAAAAACGGAACGGCCTCACTTTGCCAGGCAGGCGGCGGTGCGGGCCGCCACCTTGGCGTTGTTGAACACTAGCTGGATGTTGGAGTCCAGGCTGTCGCCGCCGGTGAGCTCCTTCACCTTGGCAAGCAGGAAGGGGGTGGTCTCCTTGCCGTGGATGCCCGCCGCCTTCGCCTGGGCCAGCGCCTCGTCAATGGCGGCGTTGATGACCGCCGGGTCCATGGAATACTCCTCCGGAATGGGGTTTGCCACCAGCATGCCGCCCTCAAAGCCCAGCTCCAGGCCGGCACGGAAGGCCGCCGCCAGCTCCTCCGGGGTGTCCACCCGGTAGTCCACCTGGAAGCCGCTGTGACGGGTGTAGAACGCGGGCAGCTCCTTTGTGCCGTAGCCTAGGACGGGCACGCCGTGGGTCTCCAGATATTCCAGGGTCAGCCCCAGGTCCAGAATGGACTTGGCCCCGGCGCATACCACCATGACGGGGGTGTGCGCCAGCTCCTCCAGGTCGGCGGAGATGTCCATAGTGGTCTCCGCGCCGCGGTGCACGCCGCCAATGCCGCCGGTGGCAAAGACCTTGATCCCCGCCATGTGGGCAATGATCATCGTCGTGGTCACGGTGGTGGCCCCGTCCTGCCCACGGGCGCACAGCATGGCCAAATCCCGGCGGCTGGCCTTGGTGACGTTTGTCCCCGCCTTGCCCAAATACTCAATCTCTTCCTTGGTACACCCGGCCTTCAGCCGCCCGCCGATGACGGCGATGGTGGCCGGGACGGCCCCGTTCTCCCGGATGATGTTCTCCACCGCCAGAGCGGTCTCCACGTTCTGCGGGTACGGCATCCCGTGGGAAATGATGGTGGATTCCAGCGCCACTACGGGCTTGCCGGCCGCAAGGGCTTCGGCCACCTCCGGAGAAATGTCAAGATACTTGTTCACAGTTTGGTTCCTCCTTGTTTTGTGATTGACGGGGAGCAGAATCCAATTCCACGCCCGCATGTCTTGTAACTGACGCGGAGCAGAATCCGGTTCCACGGCCGCATGCCTTGCGACTGACGCGGAGCAGAATCCAATCCCACGCCCGCGTGTCTTGTAACTAATGTGGAGCGAAACGCAGTTTCGCGGTCAAAAGTTTTTCTTTTTGCCTCTTTTTCTTTTTTCAAAAAGAAAAAGAGGACCCCCGCGCCGTCAGCGCTTCCGCGCTCATGGCTTCGTTGATGGTCTCGCCGCTCTCCATGGCGATGGACGCCGCCGCCAGCCCCGCACGGGCCGTCTCCTCCAGGGCGGAGCCCTCCAGATAGGCCCAGGCCAGGGCCGCCATGAAGGCGTCCCCGCAGCCGGTGGTGTTCACCATGCGCCCCGGCAGGCAGGGCAGACGCGCCCGCCCGCTGTGGTCGGCAGCCAGGACCCCGTCCCCGCCCAGGGAGATGAACACCCGCCGCAGCCCGGTGGACAGCAAAGCGTCCGCGGCCCGGTTCAGACTGCCCTCGTCGGTGATGGCCACCCCGGAGAGCAGCTCCGCCTCGATGCGGTTGGGCTTGAGCGTGTGCAGCCGCCCCAGTACGGGGCGCAGCTTGTCTGCCTTGGCGGTGGACACCGGGTCGGCAAAAATGGGGGGCTTGACGTGCTCCGCCAGCCACGCAATGGCCTCCGCCGGGATGTTGGCGTCCACAATGACCAGCTGGGCGTTTTGCAGCAGCTGGGAGCGGGAGGCCAGATACGCCGGGGTGATGTGCCGGTAAATCTCCATGTCGGACAGCGCCAGCGCCATCTCCCCCGCCTCGTCCGCAATAAACAGGTAGGTGGAGGTGCGCTCCCCAGGGACCACCAGGGAACGGCTGATGTCGACGCCCAGCTCCCCGCAGGAGGCGGCGATGCGCTGGGCGTGGCCGTCCTCCCCGAAGGCGGTGAGCAGCCGCACGTCCAGCCCCAGAAGGGCCATGTTGTGGGCGATGTTCCGGCCCACGCCGCCCAGGCTCATGCGCACCACGCCGGGATTGGAGTCGGCGGCGACCAGGGGGGCATTGGGCCGCCCGCCAATGTCCATATTCACGCCGCCCACCACCACGGCGTAGGACTCGGCGGCGACGATGTAGCCCTTGCCGGCGATGTGGCCCTTTTTCATCAGGTTGGAAATGTGCACCGCCACCGAGGATCGGGCAATGCCCGCCTTGTCCGCCAACTCCTGCTGGGAGATCAGGGGGTTCTCCTCAATCCATCGGAGGATTTGGCGCTCCCGCTGGGTCATGGTCGTCACCTCTAAACTTTTCTCTTTTTTATAAGCATATGCTTATTTTCCGCCGTTGTCAAGAGTTTTCCCGAATTTTGCGCAAAAAATGCCCGCCGGGGAACCGGCGGGTATTTTTTCTGCTTCGCATGCCTGTTTCGCGGCGCTGCATCTTCGCATACCTGTTTTGCGGCGCTGCATCTTCGCATGCCTGTTTTGCGGCGCTGCATCTTCGCATGTCTGTTTTGCGGCACTCCATCTCTGCATGCCTGCGCTCCGGCGCTTCATCTCTGCATGCCTGCGTCCCGGCGCTCCATCTTTGCATGCCTGCGCTTCGGCGCTCCATCTCTGCATGCCTGCGCTTCGGCGCTTCATCTCTGCATGCCTGCGCTTCGGCGCTTCACCGTCCCGTGCCTGCGCCGCGGCCCTTCGCCGCCTGGATCATGAGCTCAACCAGGGTGTCCGCCTGGTTGACCCCTTCCGGGGTGTAGCAGGGTTCAAAGCTGGATACCCGCAGGGTCCAGGCCTCCATGTCGATGGTCACCATCGCCCTGGGATAGCTGCCGCCCGGCGCACCGGCAAACAGGTAAACGTTATAGGAGGTCACATACCATTCCCCCTCATTGCCAAAATACGCCTGAACGCCCTGGAGCAGCGTCACACCCTCCCCAATGTCATAATTGTACGCGGCCTGAAGCACCCGCTCCCGCCGCTTGGCGTCGATGCGGTTGCTCACCTCCACCGTCACCCCCAGCAGCACTATCCCCAGAATGAGTACGGCGAGTATCACTTCTCCGCTGCCAATCGAGACGGCCCCCATTTGGATCAGGATGTCCCCCGATGCCATTTCAAACCTCCTCTTTTTATCCGTCTTCCACCACAGCCGCCCCAGGGGGCTTGCGCCCCCCTGGGCAGGGCTTCGGCCAAACACCGGCCTGGCCCCCAAGGACCGGGGGAAAACAAAAACGCTGTGCAGGATTTATACCTACACAGCGTAAGAAGCATACGCCCCTCAACGCACACTGCCGCAGATGCATTTTTTGCCCACGGTCAAAACGCCCCCTTGCGAAAAGAGACGGTTTGTCGTATAATGATTCTGCGGTGCGGCCAGTTGGCCGTTGTGTAGGTGGTTGGCTCACCTGCGCAGGCCTCCGGGTGGGCCAACACCCGGAGGCTGCCGCATTTTTGTTGTTCCATGTCGATTATAGCAGAAACGGAACGGTAATGCAAGTGCTAATCAGAATACGTCCCGGCCGGCATACGATTCTAAGAGCCTGCATTCACAACCTCAATACGCCGCCTGGGCGCGGGCTTTTCGGCTGTGAATACTGGTTCTAAGCGGGCGGACAAATGATAGGAGGGCAGAGTATGGATCACTTTGATGAGATCGACCTGGCGGACTGCCCCTGCTGCGGCAGCGTGGGGTGCATTGAGGAGGAGGGCGGCTGGTGCCTGTACGTTCAGTGCGGGTACTGCGGCGCTCACACGGCGGAGCTGGCCTACAACAATGAGGCCGAGCGTCAGGACGCCGCCCGGAAGGCGGCGCTGAACTGGAATTTCAGGAAGGTCATCTACCCTGGTCCCGGAGAATGACGCGGGGCAGAAGGAGAGGACCGGAGCCTTTGCTCCGGTCCTCCTTTTTTGGCTGGATCGGCGGTCACAGCACCTTTTCCACCCGGAACATGGATTCCAGGACGAGAAAGTTTGTGCGGAAAAGCTTGTTGAGGTTCCAGAAGCTGACGCCGGCAAGGCCGTATTCGTTCACCAGGGCGTATTTGGCCCGGAGGCTGCGGGCGTCTTCAAACCAGACCTCGTGCTGTCTGCCGTCCCTGTCGTAATAGCGGAAGAAGGGGGACTGGGCGGCCTGGTCGTACTGGATGCTCGCCCCCACCTGTCCGGCCAGGGCGGCGGCGTCAATGTTGGTGAGGGAGCGCGCCGCCGTGCCCTGGGTGAAGGGCAGGGTCCAGTCGTAGCCGTAGTTGGGCACGCCCATGAGAATCTTTTCCGGCGGCATGACCTGCACGGCGTAGTCCAGCACCCGGCGCACCATGTTGAGGGGGGCCACCGCCATGGCCGGGCCGTATGTATAGCCCCATTCATAGGTCATGAGGACGACGTAGTCCACGGTCTGGCCGTGGGAGGGGTAGTCGTGGGCTGAGTACAGAAGCCCCTGCTGGCTGTCCGAGAGCTTGGGGGCCAGCGCGGTCACCACAATATGGCCCAGCTGGTGCATCCGCTGGGTCAGACGGCGCAGAAATTGGTTGTAGCTCTCCCGGTCGAATTGGTAGACGTACTCGAAGTCCACATTCACGCCGTACCAGCCGCCCTGCCCCAGCAAGGTCTCCACGTTTTGCAGAAATGCGTCCTGCACGGCCTGGTCGGTGAGAACGGCGTGGGCGATCTGACTGGAAAAGCGTCCTGTTTCCAGCAGGTTTGTGAGCGTGAGGAGATTCGCCGTGCGGTGGCCGCCGGAGAGGGCTGTGTTCAGGTGGAAGGTGGGCGTCAGGTTCCCGGATAGGTCGGAACGGTAAGAAAAGGGCGAGAGGAACGTGAGGTAAGGCAGCGCAGCATTCAGCGTGCCGTCCTCGGCGTCGGTCACGTAGCCGTTGACAACGATCTCCCGCCCATGCCGGCCGTCGGCTGGAATGAGGATCGTCTGTCCGGGGTAAACGCGGTTGGGATTGGCAATCTGAGGGTTCGCCGCGATGAGCCGCTGAAGGGTTATGCCATGCCTGCGCGCAATGGAATACAGGGTATCGCCGCGGCCCACTGTGAGGCGGGTCTCATCGGTCGGAATAATGAGCGCCTGGCCCACCGACAGTACATTGGGGTTTTGCAGCTGATTGGCAAAGATGATGTCATTTACTGGGGTGGAATATCGGTGAGCAATTTGGTAGACGGTGTCGCCGCTTTTTACAATATATAGTTCCAAGGTATTCATCCTCCTGTTGCGCCTGCTGGATACCCCATTCTATTCCGGCAGAGGCAAAAGGGGACTATCCCATGGCTGCCGCGTTGAGCCGGCGGCACACCAGGGCGGCCCCGCCCATGGACAGGAGTTTTTGTCTCTCACCCCTCATCCGAGCGCAGCAGACGGATGGCGGCCTGGAGCTGGACGTCGTCCTCCCCGCCCATGACCGCGCCCTCCTCCAGGGACAGCTCCACGTCGGGGATGATGCCCTCACCGATCAGAGAATAGCCGCTGCCGGTGCAGTAGGTGGCGGTGGACAGCCCCGCCCCGCCGCCGTTGAAGAGGGGAAACGTCACCTGGGAGTACCCCTTGCCGGTGGTCTGCTCACCCACGATGGGCGCGCCCACGCTCTCCCGCAGCTGGGCGGCCAGCAGCTCTGCCGCCGAGTAGCTGTGCCGGTTCACCAGCACCGCCATGGGCAGGTCCACGCAGTCCGCGTCGGACTGGTACACCAGCTGCCCCCACCACCGGGGCTTTTGGGTGAACACCGGCCCCTCCGGCAGCAGATAGTCCAGAATCTTCTCCAGCTCCGTCACGTAGCCGCCGGGATCGCCCCGCACGTCCACAATAAGGCTCTTCGCCCCCTCCTCCAGGAGGGCGTCCACCTCCTGCCGGAAGCTGTCCGCCGAACCGGAGTAGAAGTTGCTGAGCCGGACGTAGCCGACGCCGCCCTCCAGCAGCCTCCCGCTGGCGGAGGGGGTGTGGAGGGTGGCACGGGTGCAAGTCACGTCCCGCAGGCTCCCGTCTTCCCCCAGCAGGGTGAGCACCACCTGGGTGCCCGCCTCCCCGGCGACCAGCTCCGTGCCCTCCTTCCGGGCGTCCCCGGCAATGGACTGCCCGTCCACGGCGGTGATGACGTCCCCCGGCAGCACTCCCGCCTTGTCCGCCGGACCCTTCGGGGTGACGGACTGGACCAGCAGGCCCTCCTCCCGGGCGGCGCTGTCCACGGTAATTCCCACGCCCACGTAGCTGTTGGCCCGGCGCTGGGTGGTGGCCTGATAGTTCTCGGCGGAGAGGTAGTAGGACCACCGGTCCCCCAGGCCGTCCACAAAGGCGGACAGGGCTTTGTCCGTGGCCCCGTCCAGGTCCGCGTCGGCCTCCACAAAGGCGAACCGGGCCAGCAGGTAGGTCTGCACCATGGTCAGGCCGCTGGGGCCCAGCAGGGCGCACCACACTCCGGTGGAGACAGCCAGGGTGAGCGCCACCGCAATCAAAACCTTGAGCCACCCGGCCAGCTTTGGCCGCTTTTTCCCTGTGTGCACCGTCTGTTCTTCCATGTACAAACCTCCTTGTTGAAAATGGAGCAGGGGCGCGGGTTTTCCCCGCGCCCCTGGGTCTGATATGAGGGTCCCGGCGCTCAGCCCCCGTTAATCTTCCCGCCTCCGGGAGATGTGAAGGTCATGCCGGGATAGAGCTTGAGCACATCGTTGCGCACCCCGTTGATGCGCAGCTCGAAGTGGAGGTGGTTGCCGGTGGACCGGCCCGTGCTGCCCACGTAGCCGATGACCTGGCCCTTCTGCACCGTCTGGCCCTCGCTGACGGCGGGAGCCTGGCACTGGTGGGCGTACAGGGTGGCGTAGCCGTTGCCATGGCTGATGATGCAGTAGTTGCCGTAGGTAGAGGCGTAGGGGTTGCTGTTCACCGTGGTGACGATGCCGCTCTCCGCGGCGTAGATGGGGGTGCCCCTGGGAGCGGGTATGTCGGTGCCGGTGTGATTGTCCCGCTTGCCGTTGATGGGGTCGATGCGCCCGCCGAACAGGGAGGATATCTTATACCGCCCCGGCAGGGGCCAGTACCAGGTGCCGGTGGTCATGTTGATGGTGGAGCTGCCCCCGTTCTGGGCGGCGGCCAGCTGACGCTGACGCTCCAGCTCCGCCAGCTGGGCGGCGTACTTTTTCTCGGCGTCCTTCAGCTGCTTGTCGACCTGCGCCTCGCTGTCGGCCAGTTCCTTGGCCTTCTCGGCGTACTCGCTCTCGGAGGCGGCGATCTGGTTCAGCAGGGTCTGTGCGTCGGCCCGCTTCTGCTCCAGCTCTGCCTTACGGTCCTCCAGGTCCTGCTGGACCACCGCCTGGGCGTCCCGGTCCGCCTGGAGGGCCTCCCGGGCCATGTCCAGCTCCCTCTGGGTGGCCTCCAGGCGCTCGATAATGCGGTTGGAGTAGTCCATGATATCGGTGATGAGCATGGTATAGTCCAGCATATCAGCAAAGCTGTTGGCCTCAAACAGGATGGACAGGTAGGACACGCCCCCCGTCTCCTCCATCCAGCGCACCTGCCGGTAGAACTCCTGGTACTGCTCCGCCTCCTGCTGCTCCAGGCCGGCGATCTCAGCCTCCTTGTTGGCGATCTCCACATCGTACTCGTCCAGGATAGCCTGGCTGGTGTTGATCTCCTGTTCGCACAAAAGCACCTGGTTCTGGATCAGCTCCACCTGCTCCTCGGCCTTGGACAGGTCGTTGCGGATGGCGTTCAGCCGCTCCTCCGCCTCCTTTTTCTGGGCCTGGATGTCGCTGAGCTCGTTTTTGATGTTCTGAATGTCGCGCTCGGTGACGCTGGCCCCGGCAAACACGCTCAGCACAGGGATCATCACCGACAGCAGCAGCGCCGCCGCCACAACGATAACGACGATCCGCTGGACTTTTTTATTCATGGCGATCCTCCTTATCCACGCGGTGGTCACACCTGTAAAAACTTGCGGATGGCGAACCCGGAGCCCACCGCGCCGATGGCCGCGCCGGACAGCATGAAGATGCCCAGCACCCGCTTCCAAATCAGGCCGAAGTCCATCAGGGAGAACAGGGCGTTGGCCCCGTTTTCCACCAGTGCGCTGCCCACGGCGACGTACACGCCCCACTGGAGGAAGAAGGCCACCAGCGCCCCCATGAGGCCCAAAATCAGCCCTTCCACAATGAAGGGCCAGCGGACGAAGCCGTCGGTGGCGCCGCACATCTTCATGATGGCGATCTCCTCCCGGCGGGCGAAGGTGGCCAGCCGGATGGTGTTGGCGATGATGAACAGGGACACCACCGCCAGAATAGCCACCAGCACCATGGCCAGGGCGGTGACGGCGTTGCGCACCGCCACAAAGCCCTCCGCCACCTCGCTGGCCGCCCGGTGGTTGGCCACGCCGGGCAGGGCCTTCACCGCCTCCACCGTCTCGCTGAACCGCTCCAAATCAATCACGTGGATGGACAGCCGGTCCCGCAGCACCTCGTCGGGCAGGTTGACATACAGCCCCTCGGATTCGTGGCCCTTCAGGTAATCGGCCTTGGCCTGCTCCCGGGTGATGTACTCCACCTGGCCCACGTTGTCCAGCTGCCGTACCTGAGCCATCAGCTCCCGAATCTGATTCTCGGTGTAATCCTCGTCAATGAAGGCCAGAAACTCGTTCTCCTCCTCCAGCTGCTTGAGCATATCGTCCACGTTGATGGCCAGCAGGGAGAAGGACCCCATGATGATGAGGCACGCCACGATCATGCACACCGCCGCAAAGGACATCAGCCCATGGGAGAATATGCTGGAGAACCCCTCTTTGATGAAATAACCCAAGTTTAATCGTCTCATGCTCTGTAGTAGCCTCCCTGACCGTCCCGTATCATTTCTCCGTCCTTGATGGCCACCACCCGCTTGGAGAAACGGTTGACCAGGTCCCGCTCATGGGTGACCACCAGCATGGTGGTGCCCATGGCGTTGATGCGCTCCAGCAGCGTCATAATCTCCAGGGACCGCCGGGGGTCCAGGTTGCCGGTGGGCTCGTCGGCGATGATCATCTTGGGGTTGTTCACCAGCGCCCGCGCGATGGCCACCCGCTGCTGCTCGCCGCCGCTCATCTCGTTGGGGTACACGTCCGCCTTGTCCTCCAGCCCCACCAGGTCCAGCACGTAGGGGATGCGCTTGCGCATCTCCCGGCCGCTGGCCCCCACCGTGCGCATGGCAAACTCCAGGTTGCCCTGCACCGTCTTTTTCTCAATGAGCCGGAAGTCCTGGAAGATAATGCCCAGTGTGCGGCGCATGTGGGGAATCTGCCAGCGGCGGATATTTCCCAGGTTGTAGCCGTTGACGATGACCCTGCCCTTGCTGGCGGTGATCTCCGCCGTCAGCAGCTTGATGATGGTGGACTTGCCCGAGCCGGAGGGCCCCACCAGGAACACAAACTCCCCGTCCTCAATGCGCAGGTTGATCCCCTTCAGGGCCTTGGTGCCGTTGTCGTATTCTTTATGTACGTCGATCAATCGAATCATGGGCCCGCATCTCCATTGTTCTATTCAAAAGGCTCATTTCAGCAGCCGTGCCGGACACAGCTCTCCGCTGTTACCACATTGTTACCGTTTTGTAATCTTTTCAAAAGACGGAATTAATTCCTATTATAGACGCTGAACCGTGCCCTGTCAACCAGTTCAGGGCCATTCCCAGCAATCCCCTGCCCTGATTATGTAAACTTTTTGGAAATAAAAGTTACAATCATCAAGAAAGCCGCCCCACCAGGCGGCTTTCACAGATCAGGATTCGATGCCCCGGGAGACCAGATATTTCTTCACCATCAGGGCCACCTTGAAGGTGATGGCATCGTCGAACTCCCGCAGGTCCAGGCCGGTGAGTTTTTTGATTTTCTCCAGCCGGTACACCAGGGTGTTGCGGTGGACGAACAGCTTCCGGGCGGTCTCGGACACGTTCAGGTTGTTCTCAAAGAACTTGTTGATGGTGAACAGGGTCTCCTGGTCCAGCGCATCGATGGGGTTCTTCTTAAATACCTCCCGCAGGAACATCTCGCACAGGGTGGTGGGCAGCTGGTAGATGAGCCGCCCGATGCCCAGGTTCTCGTAGTTGATGATGGACCGCTCCGTCTCGAACACCCGGCCCACGTCGATGGCCACCTGGGCCTCCTTGTAGGTGCGGGCCAGGTCCCGGATGTGGCCCACGATGGTGCCGATGCCCACCACAGTCTTGATCCCCAGATCCCGGGTGAGGGCCTCCTGGACGTTTTGGGCAATCTTGTACAGCTCCCGGGCGTCGGCGTTGTCACTCACCTGCTTCACCAGGGCCACGTCCGTCTCGCTGACGGACAGCACAAAGTCAGTCTGCTTATCGGGGTACAGCCCCGTAATCACATCCACGGCGGACACGTCCGGCGCACCCAGCTGGCGCACCAGAATCACCGCCCGGGGCGCTTCCGACACAAAGTGCAGCTCCTTGGCCCGGACGTAGATGTCGCCCAGCAGGATGTTGTCGCACAGGATATTTTTCACAAAGGCGGCCTTGTCGTTCTTCTCCTCATAGTAGGTTTTGGCCCCGTTGAGGGCAATGACCGCCATGGAGCAGATGAGGGCGGCCCGCTCGTCCTCCCCCCTGACAAAGGCGGCGTAGTCGTATTGGCCGCTCCAGCCGGGCAGAGCCTTGAAGGTGAAACCGCCGCTGACCACCTGAGCCTCCTGCTCCGCAGAAAGCAGCGCCGCCGCGTTCCCCCACTTCTCGCCAATGCAAGCCAGCTCATTGCAGGCCACTACGGTTCCCTGCTCGTCAATGACCCCGATGGCTCGGTCGGAACAGTCCTTCATCTGAAGAACGACGCTTTGAAAAATCCTGCTGGACATTGCGTTTTCTCCTTTCTATGCGGCTGGGAAGCAAGCGTTCCGCCACTTTGTTGATTTTTCATACAGTTGCTTTCCTATTATACCGATTTCCTTAGGGGATTTCAATAGTTTTTTGAAATTTTTTTGTTGAAACTGCCAAAATTTTCGTATTGTTGACTGAAAATACCTTTCAGCTCCCTGTCGCTCAGCGGCCTCCAGGCCCCTTTGGGCAGGCCCTCGTCCAGCTCCAGCGGGCCGAAGCGCACCCGTTTCAGGTAGGTCACCGGCTTGCCCCGGGAGGCCAGCATCCGCTTCACCTGGTGGTACTTCCCCTCCCGGAGGGTGATGTGCGCCGACCGTCCGCCGGGCAGAAGCTCCAGCTCCCCGGGCAGACATTCATAGCCGTCCCCCAGGGTCACGCCCCGGCGCACCGCCTCCACGTCGCCCCCGTCCAGCACGCCGTCCACCTCCACGTAGTACACCTTGTCCACATGCCGCCTGGGAGACAGCAGCCGGTGGGCCAGGGGGCCGTCGTTGGTGATCAGAAGCAGCCCCTCCGTGTCCTTGTCCAGCCGTCCGGCAGGAAACAGGCCCAGGTTTCGGTACTCCTCCCCCAGCAGGTCCAGCACCGTCCGCTCCCCCGGCTCGTCGGTGGAGGACACCACCCCCGCCGGCTTGTTCAGCATCAGGTACACCGGACGGTCCGCCCCCACGGGCGCACCGTCCACTGTCACGGGGGCCGTCTCCCCCACCTTTGCCTCCGGGGCACGGCAGGGTGCGCCGTCCACGGCCACGCGGCCCACCCGGATCAGCTCCCGGGCCTCCTTCCGGCTCCACCGCCCCGTGGCGGCCAGCCGTTTGTCCAGCCGTTCCATCCTCTCGCCTCTTCCCCTGCCCTCTTCTCTCCTATCATATTGCGGAGATCTGGGACATATTCTATCCTGTCACCAAAGGAGCGCTCCGGGCTGCCCCGGACAGGAGAACTCATTTTTTGAAAGGTCGTGTTACCATGTTTATCGTCACGGCGCGCCTACCAAAGAAACGGCTGCTGGCCGGGGCGGCAGCCCTGTGCTGCTGCGTCCTGGCGGTCATCGCCCTGACGCTCACCCTGTCGGGCCGGGCGGTGACCGTCTCGGCGGAGGTAAAAAACGTGAAGGACAACAACGACCGGCTCAGCTACCTCAGCGGCCTGGGCTGGCAGGTGTCCGAACAGCCCATCGCCACCGAGGAGCTGCTCATTCCCGAGGAATTTGACGACAGCTACCAGGGCTATCTGAAGCTCCAGGCGGACCAGGGGTTTGACCTGACCCAGTACAGGGGCAAACGGGTGAAGCGGTACACCTACCAGCTCACCAACTACCCCGCCCAGGATGAACCGGTGCAGATCGCCCTGCTCATCTACAAAAACCGGGTGGTGGGGGGACAGATCCAGTCCTCTTCCGGCAGCTTCCTCCACGGGCTGACGCTGCCTGAGGCGGCCCCGGAAAGCGGCCAGCCGTCCCCCGGCCCGTCCGCGGCGGGTGCCATGCAGGTCATCTGACAAAGCAAGGCAGGCGCCGCGGGACCCCACAGTCACGCTCAGGCAAAGCAAGGGAGGCGCTGCGGCGTCTCCCTTGCTCTGCTTGTCTTAAACCCTCTTCCCGTGGAAGAACACGGCCTTCACGGCCAAGTCCGCGTCCAGCACCACGGCGTTTGCCCGCTTGCCCGGCTCCAGGCTTCCCACCCGGTCAAAGATACCGATGGCCTGGGCGGGCGTCACCGCCGCCGAGCGCACCGCGTCCGCCAGGGGGACGCCGAAGGAAACGGCGGCTTTCATGCAGGCCGTCAGGTCAGTGACCGACCCGGCGATGGTGCCGTCCGCCAGGGTGGCCAGCGGCCCCTTCACGGTGACCTCCTGCCCGCCCAGGTCGTACTTCCCGTCGGTCATGCCGGCGGCGCGCATGGTGTCCGAGATGAGCACCACCCGCTCCGGGCCGAACATCTTGAAAACCGCCCGCACCACGCTGGGGTGAATGTGCACCCCGTCGCAGATCAGCTCCACCCGGACCCAGGGACAGTCCAGCGCCGCCCCCACCACGCCGGGGGAGCGGTGGGTGAAGCCGGGCATGGCGTTAAACAGGTGGGTGACCTGCCGGGCTCCGGCCCGAAACGCATCCAGCGCCGTGCCGTAATCGGCGGTGGTGTGGGCCACCGACACGTTCACTTCTTCAGAGGCCTCCCGGATAAAGTCCATGGCCCCCGGCTCCTCCGGGGCCGCGGACACCAGCTTTACCAGCCCCTCCGCCGCGTCCGTCAGGCGGCGCAGCATGGCCGCGTCCGGGGCGTGAAGCCACTCGCCGTTCTGGGCCCCCTTCTTCGCGCGGGACAGGAAGGGCCCCTCCAGATTGATCCCCACCAGGTCCGCGCCGGGGCGGCGCTCCCTGCGGTGGGCGGCGGCGGTTTGGCACACCTTCATCAGCCGGTCCTCCGGCAGGGTCATCCCCGCCGGACAGATCTGGGTCACCCCCCGGCTCAGCTGGTACTCCGCCATGGCCTGAAGCCCGTCAGCGTCCCCGTCGGACAGGTCCGCCCCCCGGCAGCCGTGGAAGTGCACATCGGTGAGGCCGGGGATCACCCAGCAGCCCGAGGCGTCGAACACCTGCCCGTCCCGGCTGTCCGGGGTGAGCAGGGGGCCGTCGAAACACAGCTCCCGCTCCACAAAACCCCGTTGGAGGTCAAATACCCTCCCGCCGGAAATCTTCATCCCTTATCCTCCGTGAGCTTGGCCAGGGCGCTCTCATCCCCCACCAGGGTGACGTCGGGGTGGAGCTGGAGGATGGAGGCGGGCACATCCGGCGTGATGGGCCCGCGGAAGGCCTTCCAAACCGCGTCCGCCTTGTCCGCGCCGCTGACCACCACCAGGATCTTCCGGGCCCGCATAATGGTGCCGATGCCCATGGTCAGCGCCTGACGGGGCACGTCGTCCGCGCTGGCAAAGAACCGGGCGTTGGCCTCAATGGTGCTCTCGGTCAGGTCCACCAGATGGGTGGCCAGGGGGAAGTGGTCGCAGGGCTCGTTAAAGCCGATGTGGCCGTTGCGGCCCATGCCCAGCAGCTGCAGGTCGGCGTAGCCCAGGCCCGCCGCCACCTGCTCGTACCGCGCGCCCTCCGCCGCCGGGTCCTTGGCCAGGCCGTCGGGCACGCTGGTGTTCTCCGGCAGGATGTCCACGTGGTCAAACAGGTTGGTCTGCATGAAATAGCGGTAGCTCTGGTCGTGGTCGGGGGCCAGCCCGTAATATTCGTCCAGGTTCACCGAGCGGACCTCGCGGAAGCTCAGGTCACCCTGCTCGTACCATTTAATCAGCTGCTGATAGGTCCCCACGGGGGAGGAGCCGGTGGCCAGGCCCAGCACGCAGTCCGGCTTGGACACCACCTGGGCGGCGATGACGGAGGCCGCCCGGCGGCTCATGGCGTCGTAATCCTTTTCACAATAGATCCGCATATCGATACACCTCTGATAATTGATGTCCGGCGGCGCTCCGCCGGCGGGAAAGGTCAGGACGCATGCACGCCCCTTTGTTTCGGCTATGCAGCAAATTTTTCTGCCTTGCAGGGCTGATACCATGGAATTGTATAATCAATTCCTATATTTGTCAACCCGCGATCCGCTGGGGGCGCAAATTTTCAGAGAACGGCACGGCTCATATGTGTTTATCCGTCAAAGCGTCCGCTACCTGCCTGCGCCGCTCCCGGCAGCCCTCCATGTCCCGGCGGCACACCTCGTGAAACAGCACGTCGGTGAGGAACAGCTGGCTCATCCGCGCGGCCACGGAGCCTATCTGGAGCGGTCCCTCCTGGATCCCGCACTCCAGCACAATGTCGGCCATGGCGGCCCCAGGGGACTTGGGAAACCGGGTGATGAGGATGGTCTTGGCCCTCCGGTCCTGGGCCAGCTTCATCACGTCTATCAAATCCCTGGTGGAGCCGGAATAGGAAAAATAGATCACCAGGTCCCTGGCGCCCAGCATCGCACACCGGATGGCCTGGAGGTGGGGGTCGTCCACCTCATAAAAATTCGGCATGGCCGTGGAGAACAGATGGACCGTCTCCTGGGCCAGAATCATGGAGCTCCCCAGGCCCATGCACAGCACCCGTTCCGCCGCCAGAATCAGGTCCGCCGCGGCGGAGATGGCGGATAGGTCCAGCATGGACATGGTCCGGCTGACTGCGCCCACATCCGCCTCATAGATCTTGCGGCACATCTCGCCCACCCCGTCCTCGGCCAGCACCTCGCTGTAAAGAGGGCTGACCATGCAGTTCGCGGCCCCGGCGCTGGCTACCGCCAGCTTGAAAGCGCTGTAGCCCTTGTAGCCCAGCCGCCGGCAGAACCGGGACACGGTGGCCTCCGCCACCTCCGCCGCCTCAGCCAGCTCGGAGATGGACATGTACTGGCAGTTCTGCCGTTGGAGCATGATGTGATCCGCGATTTTCCGCTCCGCGCCGGTCAACTGGTAATACTCTCGGTTGATCCTTGTGAACACGTCGCCGTATGACATAAGCTCCTCCCTCCCGCCCGGCCCTGGCTGCGGGTCGGGCGCGCAGTTTTTGTGACCGCTTATATCATATTTTGTCCCTGGGGTTTTTGTCAAGAGAGAACGAAACAAATTTTCACTTCTTTCACAAATTTCTCCGATGGTTTCAGGAAAATTCCACCAAAAAGCATTGGTTAAAGTTGTAAGAGCATACAAGAACTGTGAAACTTTGTTCCTGCTTTCCCATTTCTGGAAGAACCTTCCTCAAGCAGGAAAAAAGAGGGGCCCCGCCGCGGCAGGGCCCCTCCCATGCGGTTCAGCCGCCAATGGTCCGGCGAATCTCCGCCTCCACCTGCTTCAGCTCGAACTCCAGCTCGGCGGCGGGCATGCGCACCGCCCCGTGGCCCAGGATGATGAGCTGCTCCAGGCCGTCGGAGGTGGCCACCCGCACCCGGTGCTCCCGGCGCTCCTTTGCCAGGGCGTAGGTGGTCTTTTCGATATACATGTCCGCCGTCTCCGCCTCCTTGGTGTAGACCACGAAGACCTCCCCCGCCTTCTCCACCGAGCCGGGGTTCCCCTTCACCCTGTAGGCGTCGAACACCACGATGACCCTGCACTTCTTCCACCCCTGGTAGTTGCGCAGCCGGTCGATGAGCCGCGCCCGCGCCCCGTCCAAATCTTCCCGGGCCAGCCTGCGCAAGTCGTCCCAGGCGTGGATGATATTGTAGCCATCCACCAGCAGGTAGTCCTCCCCGTCCCGGACCTTGAGCCCCTTCCAGGGCTTGGGCTTGGGTGCGGCGGCTTTGGGGGCCGGGCGGAAGGCGTGGGGCTTCACCGGGCCGTAGGCCCGCTCGAAGATGGCCTCCAGCTCCTTGTCCAGCGCCGCCCTGGATTCGTAGCTCACGGCCTCCCGGCGGACGGGGGCCGTCTCCTGGGGGGCGGAGCGCTCCCCGGCGGGCCGCCAGCCGCTGTCCAGGTGCATGTGCTCCCGGACCTCATCCCAGGGCACGTTGAACCCCGCTCCGTGGGCGCAGAACACCGACCCGGCGGGGTTGTCCGCGTCCCGCTCCGGGTCGTAGCCGGCGGCCTCTATGACCGCGTCCGCGTTGTGGCAGGGCCGGTAGCCCTCCACCGCGCAGGAAAAGCGGCCCCGCCCCCCGGTATAGGCGGCCACCTGGGTCCAGTAGCCCCCCGCCTCGGACACAGGGACGCTCCCCGTGAGGACGGACGCCTCCCCCACGGCCTCCGGCGGCTGGAGCTCCGCCCCCATCCGCTGCAGGTCGGTCATGGCCCGGCCCACGCTCTGCGTGGGCACCTCCAGCCGGAAGGCGTACCAAGGCTCCAGCAGCACGCTTTGGGCGCACATCAGCCCCTGGCGCACCGCCCGGTAGGTGGCCTGACGGAAGTCGCCCCCCTCGGTGTGCTTGAGATGGGCCCGGCCTGTCAGCAGGGTGATCTTCATATCGGTGATGGGCGAGCCGGTGAGCACGCCCAGGTGGGTTTTCTCCATCAGGTGGGTGAGCACCAGCCGCTGCCAGTTCCGATCCAGCACGTTCTCCGAGCAGGCGGTGTCCAGCACCAGCCCCGCCCCCCGCTCCAGGGGCTCCAGCAGCAGGTGAACCTCGGCGTAGTGCCGCAGGGGCTCGAAATGGCCCACCCCCTCCGCCGGGGCGGCAATGGTCTCCAGATAGACGATGCGCCCAGGGCCGAAGGACACCTCCGCCCCGAACCGCTCCTCCATCAGCCGGGCCAGCACCTCCAGCTGCACCTCCCCCATCAGGTGCACCCGGATCTCCCCCAGCAGCTCGTTCCACTCCACCTGGAGCTGGGGGTCCTCCTCCTCCAGCGTCCGCAGCCGCCCCAGCAGGGTGTGGATATCGCCCCCCGGCGGGGGCAGCACCTGATAGGCCAGCACGGGCTCCAGCTCCGGGCCCGCCCAGTCCTCCGACCCTCCCAGGCCCTGACCCGCCCGGGTGCGGCTCAACCCGGCGACGGCGCACACCGTCCCCGCCGGGGCCTCCTCCGCCGGGGTGAACTTCGCGCCGGAGTACAGCCGCAGCTGGGTGGCCTTCTCCTCCCAGTCCGGGCCCTTCACTGTGTCCCGGACCTTCAAAGCGCCCCCGGTGACCTTCAGCCAGGTGAGCCGCTCCCCCTTGTCGTCCCGGGAAATTTTAAACACACGGGCGGCGAATTCCGGCGGCCAGTCCGGCTCCAGGGTGAAGCGGTCCAGGCCGTCCAGCAGCTCCTCCACCCCCTCCACCTTCAGCGCCGAACCAAAGAAGCAGGGAAACAGCTTCCGCTCCACGATGAGGGAGGACAGGTCCCCGTCGTCCAGCGCCCCCGTCTCCAGGTAGCGCTCCATCAGCTCCTCATCACACAGGGCGGCGTGCTCCAGCACCTCCTCCCAGGGCCCGGAGAAGTCGGCGCAGCCGTCCCCCAGCCGCGCCCGCAGCTGGGCCAGCAGCCTGTCCCGGTCCGTGTCCGGCTGGTCCATCTTGTTGATGAACAGAAAGGTGGGCACCCGGTGCCGCTCCAGCAGCTTCCACAGCGTCTCGGTGTGGCCCTGCACCCCGTCCGCGCCGCTGATGAGCAGCACGGCGTAGTCCATCACCTGCACCGCCCGCTCCATCTCGGCAGAGAAGTCCACGTGGCCGGGGGTGTCCAGAAGGGTGATTTCGCAGCCCTTCCAGCTCAGCCGCGCCTGCTTGGAGAAGATGGTGATGCCCCGCTCCCGCTCCTGCCGGTCGGTGTCCAGGAAGGCGTCCTTGTGGTCCACCCGTCCCAGCTTCCGAAGCTCGCCGGACAGGTACAGCACAGCCTCGGACAGAGTTGTCTTCCCCGCGTCCACATGGGCCAGCAGCCCCATGCAAAGCCGCTTGACGTGTTTATTTTCAGAGCCTGTGCCCACTCGCTTCACCTCCCGGACAGGTATACAGCAGAAGATTATAGCACAGGACAAGCTGTTCGTCGATAGGCATTTCTCCGCGAGGGATTTGAATCCGGGTCGTCGGCGCTCAAAGCCTTCTGCCTGCTCCGCAGCTCAAGCGTATCCGGTCAGCTTCCCTCCACGGATGAGGGCCCGTCCGCAGGCCCTTCCAGCCTGGTGGACACCGGCCGCCGGGATTGAGGCGCTGCCTTTCTCCGATCGGCCCCGCGTTTTGAGTCTTTTGTCAAGACGCGGGCCCGGCTTTTGTTTTGTTCAATTATTGAGAAAATTTTTACAAATGCATCCTTTACAAACGAATCATTTTTTGTTATAATACACAACACTAAACCTAATGAAAAGAGGGAGAACATATGGCATACCGCATTTACGTCATCACAGCAAACACCGCCCGCTACAACGGGACCGAGAAGGACCTGTCCGGCCCCGCCGTGGTCAAGACGCTGGAGCAGGCGGGCTACACCATCGCGGGCCACCAGATTCTGCCCGACGAGCGCCGGGTGCTGGCCGACAGCATGAAGAGCATCTGCGACCAGAACGCCGCGGACATTATCGTCACCACCGGCGGCACCGGCTTCAACCCGGAGGACTGCGCCCCCGAGGCCACCATGGACATTTTGGAGCGCGTCACCCCGGGTATTCCCGAGGCCATGCGGGCCCACGCCATGCAGAGCTCCCCCCTGGGCGTGCTCACCCGGGCCGTGGCGGGCATCCGCAAGAAAACCCTCATCATCAACTTGCCCGGCACACCCGAGGTTGCCCAGAAGATGCTGACCTATGTCCTGCCCTTCCTGCGCCTGGGCCTCCAGGTGATGAACGAGGCCAACTGACCTCACCCAGCGAAAGAAAAAAGACCGGGCCAGCATTGGCCCGATCTTTTTTTCGGCTCAACGTGCGCCGTTGAACTCGTCGTAGAAGCGGTTGTGGATTACCTGCACCGCCCGGTCGGCGTCGCTGATGTGCACCAGTACGGAGACCTTGATCTCGCTGGTGGAAATCATGTTGATGTTGATGCCCGCGCTGAACAGCGCCTCGAACATGGCGGCGGCCACGCCGGGGTTGTTGACCATGCCCGCGCCCACGATGGACACCTTGGCGATGTTGTCCGACACGTCGATGCGGTCGAAGTGGATGCGGTCCCGGTTGTCCTCCAGCAGCTTTTGGGCCAGCTCCATGTCCCCTTTGGCCACGGTGAAGCTGATATCCTTAGTCTCGCTGCGGCCGATGGACTGGAGGATGATGTCCACGTTGACGTTGTTCTTGGCCAGCAGGGAGAAGATCTTATAGGCGATGCCCGGGGTATCCTCCAGGCCTACCAGGGCCAGGCGGGCGATGTTCTTGTCCTTGGCGACGCCGCTGATGTGGGATTTTTCCATAGTCTTGACGACCTCCTTAACTTTCGTACCCGGCTTGCCGGAGAAGCTGGACAGCACCTCCAGGTTCACGCCGTACCGCTTGGCCATCTCCACCGAGCGGTTATGGAGCACCTGGGCGCCCAGCGTCGCCAGCTCCAGCATCTCATCGTAGGTAATTTCGTCCAGCTTGCGGGCGGTGGGCACCAGGCGGGGGTCGGCGGTGTACACGCCGTCCACGTCGGTGAAGATCTGACACAGGTCGGCGTTCAGCGCCGCGGCGATGGCCACCGCCGACGTGTCCGACCCGCCCCGGCCCAGGGTGGTGATGTCGTCGAACTTGTTCAGCCCCTGGAAGCCGGTGACGATGACGATGCGCCGCTTATCCAGCTCCGCCCGGATGCGCTCCCCCTGCACCCGCTTGATGCGGGCGTTGCCGTAGCCGGAGTTGGTGCGGAAGCCCGCCTGCCACCCCGTCAGGGACACCACCGGGAAGCCCATGCCCTCAATGGCCATGGCGCACAGGGCGCAGGAGATCTGCTCACCGGTGGACAGCAGCATATCCAGCTCCCGCTTGGAGGCGGAGGGGTTGATCTCGGCGGCCTTGTCGATCAGGTCGTCGGTGGTGTCCCCCTGGGCGGACAACACCGCCACCACCTGGTTGCCTTTTTTGTAAGTATCGGTAATGATGCGGGCCACATTGCGGATCTTCTCCGCGTCCGCCACGGAGGACCCGCCGAATTTCTGTACAATCAATGACATTGTTCCTTCATCCTTCCACGGATCATTTCATATCGCTGATAGGGCGCGCCGGAAGCCCCGGCTCTTTATTTTATGCCGGCAGACGGCGGATGGACTGATTAAAATTATCTGCCGCGCCTTGCGGCCTAACGGCTGCTCACGACGGCTCAGCGCTTCCCAGTTGTCACGCTTCGCCTGTTCGCGACGTGCGGCTTCACTCCGACTCAAGCAAAACCCAGCCCCACTCCGTGGGTCTTGGGCTTTTGCTTTCGCTCCGTTCCATCCGCACTGCTCACGACGGCTCAGCGCTTCTTAATCAGTCCAGCACCCGCAGGGTGTTGGAGACCTCCAGCCCCGCCAGCCTCTCCGCAAGCTGGCCCTGGGTCAGCTCACCCTCGGTGAGGCAGGCGGACTCACTGCCGCCGCTCTCCCGGCGAGCCAGCAGCTTGCACCCCGGCAGGGCGGAGCGCAGCGTGTCGGCGGACGCGGAGGCCCGCACGTACCAGCGGCTTTTCAGCTCCACGGTGCCGCAGGCGGCGTCCTCGCCGCCGGGCTCCCAGCTCAAGGCCTTGCGGTGGCCCATGTTCCGGGCCACATCGATGACGTCCGCCACCACCGCGGAGGCGGTGGGCAGCTTGCCCGCCCCCCGGCCGTAGAACATCACGTCGCCGATGGCGTCGCCCCGAACGGAGATGGCGTTGAACACGTCCTCCACCCCGGCCAGCGGGTCGGACTGGTCCACCAGGTGGGGGGCCACATAGGCACACACCTGGCCGTCCGCCCTGCGGATCGCCCTGCCCAGCAGCTTGATCTTCTTGCCCGCGCTCTCGGCGTAGTCCACATCCGCCAGGGTCACCCCGGTGATGCCTTGGGTGGGCACCTGCTCGGGGCTGATGTGCCGCCCGAAGGCGATGTCCGCCAGGATGCAGATCTTCCGGCAGGCGTCGTGGCCCTCCACGTCGGCGGAGGGGTCGCGCTCGGCATAGCCGTTGTCCTGGGCCTCCTTCAGCGCCGCGTCGAAGGTGAGTCCCGCCCGGATCATCCGGGTGAGGATATAGTTGGTGGTGCCGTTGAGAATGCCGTAAATCTCCAAAATCTCATTGGCCGCCAGGCACTGGGACAGGGGCCGGATGATGGGGATGCCGCCGCCCACGCTGGCCTCAAAAAGATAGCACACGCCCTTTTCCTTCGCCAGCTGGGTCAGCTCATACCCGCAGGTGGCCACCAGCTCCTTGTTGGAGGTGACCACGCTCTTGCCCGCCCCCAGGGCGCGGCGGGTGAAGTCCTGGGCCACGCCGGCCCCGCCGATGGTCTCCACCACGATGTCCACCTCGGGGTCGTTCTCAATCACCCCGAAGTCCTTCACAAACCGGTCGGCGAAGGGGCTGTCGGGGAAATCCCGCACGTCCAGGATATATTTCAGCCGGATCAGCCCGTCCGCCTTGCGCTCAATGCTGCTCTCATGGCCGGTGAGCACCTCCGCCACGCCGGAGCCCACGGTGCCGAAGCCCAATATTGCCACGTTTACCATTGTGCCGTCATTCCTTCCTTGGGGACCACGCCCGCCGCCGGGTCATTTTGGCCCTCTCCCTGAAAAAAGTCACTCATTTCAAACTTCTTATGACTATATCACATCTTTAGGCCGTTGGCAATCGTCATCCTCACTGCTTTTTCACCAAACCTTATCTGCCCCGCGCCCGATTCTTTAGCGGATTGAAGCAACACAGCCCTAAATATGCGCAAAACCGCCCGGCGGCACAGCCGCCGGGGCGGTTTAAACACGTTTGACAGGCGCGGTTGACGGCTGCTACTGAACCGTCGGGTCCACCCAATCCGCCGGAATATAGGGCTGATCGCCGCCGCCCGGGTCGATGGGCTCCACCGGGAAGATGGGCTCGAAGCTCTGCTGAGGCGGCTCCACGGTGGGGATGACGGGGTCGTAGGTGGGCGGGATGATGGGCTCGTCCGACACGTCCGGCCCCGGGAATATCCAATCCGACGGCCAGGGCTCATCCGACGCCCAGGGATCGTCCGACTCGATGGGCTCCGGGGGATCAGGCTCCCAGCCCTCCACGTGCACGTAACAGTAGCGGTTTTCCTCCGGGATGGCCTCGTACCAGCTCAGCAGGCCGTCCGCGTCCCCAATGCGCAGGCCGGGCTTTGCCAGCTCACGCTCGTAGTTCACCATGGTGACGGTTTTGACGCTCTCCTCCGGGCAGAGCTCCCCGGCCAGGTGGTAGCGTCCGGTGGCCACGCCGTTGGCATCCAGAATAGGGCTGTCCGCGCAGATCTGCACCGGCACGTGGCAGGTGCACTGCTCGGTGGGCGCGTCGGCGGGAAACAGGCGGAAGGACTGGGTCCGGCTGCTGCCCCGGATGTCCAGGGCGCAGTCGGCGGTGGCAAGCTTGCCGCAGTCGATGCAGATGGAGTAGGAGTTCAGCGTGCCGGGCACATTAAAGGGCACGTTCTCCTTCCCCTCATGGAGGATGGCCATCACCTTCTGCCACAAGGACACCGTCGGGTTGTGGTGGTTGCTGTTGACCACCTCGCTGTTGGGGTAGCCCGCCCACACCGCGGCGGTGTAGTAGTTGGTGTAGCCGCAGAACCAGTAGTCGAACACGTTGTTGGTGGTGCCCGTCTTGCCCGCCACGGTCTGGCCGGGGATGCGGGCCCCGGTGCCGGTGCCGGAGCTGACCACGTTGGTCAGCATGGAGTTGATATAATAGGCGGTGGTCTCCTTCATGATGAAGTCGCCGGTGGGCCTGTTGTCCACGATGACGTTGCCGTTGGCATCCCGGATCTCCAGCACGGTGGTGGCCTTGGTGAAATAGCCGTTGCGGGGGAAGGCGGCGTAGGCCGCCGCCATCTCGAAGGTGGACACGCCCCAGGTCAGGCCGCCCATGGACAGCGGGCTGCGGTCGATATCCGACTTGACCTCCCCGTTGCTGTTCACGTAATAGGGCTCCAGGGAGGTGAAGCCGAATTTGTTCACCATGAAGTCATAGGACGCCTGGGGGGTAACCTGCTCCACCACCCGCAGGGCCACGGTGTTCAGCGACACCGTCACCGCGTGCTGCACGGTGGTCAGCCCCCGGTAGCTGGCCGACACGTTCAGGGGCCAGACGTTGCCGTTGAGCAGATAGGGGTTGTCGTCTATCACGGAGGCGGGGGTGATCAGCCCCATCTCAATGGCCGGGCCGTAAACGGACAGGGGCTTGATGGACGAGCCGGGCTGGCGGGTGGTGGTCACCGGCCAGATGGAGCCCCGGTTCAACGTCTTTTCCGCCGTGCTGCCCATGGCCACCACGTAGCCGGTAGAGTTGTCCACCAGGGAGATGGCGGACATGAGCCGCTGCCCGGTGCGGGAGGACACCTGGTCCAGGTTGGACCGGTCATTGAACACCGTGTCCACCGCCGCCTGGGCCACCGGGTCGTAGGCGCACACAATGCTCAGCCCGCCGCTGAACACACGGTCATTGGCGGCCTTCGGGTCCGCCTGGGTATGCTCTACGAGCAGCTCGATGGCCTCGTTGATGACCGCCTCTGTGTACCAGGAGTAGACAGCGGACGGCTTGCTCTCCTCCTCGTCCTCCTCATCATCCTCCTGGCCGCCCCGCTTGTCCCAGGTGAACACCAGGGTCTCGGCGATGGCGGCGTCCCGCTCCTCCACGGTGATATACGGGTGCTCCCGCGCGTCGTCCTCCTTGGCCATCTCCCGCAGGATCAGCTCCTGCCGGGCCTTGTTGAACTCCCGGTTGGTCCAGATCGAGCCGTTGTCATAGGAGTGCTCCGCCCCGCAGCTCCAGCACACATCGTCCTTAGTGGACGAGGTTTTTTTGCACTCCTGGCACTGGTAGACCAGCACGTCCACCTGCCCCCTGGGGGCGTACAGGGACGGGTTGTTGGTGATGCCCGCGATGCTGGCACACTCGGCCAGGTCCAGCTCCCACACGTTCTTTCCGAAGTAGTACTGGGCCGCCGCCTGGACGCCGTAACAGCTTTCGCCCAGGTAGATCCGGTTGAGATACAAGGTGAGGATATCCTCTTTTTTGTAATTTTTCTCCAGCTCCAGGGCGGTGAATATCTCCTGGATCTTCCGGGTGACGGTGACGTTGTCATATTTGGTCACGTTTTTGATGAGCTGCTGGTCGATGGTGGAGCCGCCCTGGATGTTGCCGCCGGTGAACAGCCGCGACAGGCCCCGGGCGGTGCCGATCCAGTCCACGCCCTGATGCTGCCAGAAGCGCTTGTCCTCAATGGCGATGAAGGCGTTGACCAGGTCCTCGGGAATCTGGCTGTACTCCACGATCTCCCGGTTTTCCTTGCCCGACAGGGTCTGAAGCTCCACCAGCTCCTGGGTTGTCTTATCCTCATAATAGACGATGGAGTTCTCGTTCATGGTGTAATCTTCCAGCCTCAGATAGGTCTTGGGCATGACCGAGGTCTTGACGTAGACCACGGCGAAGCACACCATGAAGCAGCCGGTGATGATCCCCATCAGCAGCAGGGTGCCGATCACCTGGAAGATGCGGATGAGGATGGTCAGCACAATAGGGCGGCGTCGGCGTTTGTGCGCCTTGGCACGGGGCGCCTGGCGCTGGGGGGCGCCGTCCTGAGGCTGGGGCTCCCGGCGCTGGGGGGCGCGGTTTTGGTTGGTGTCTGGCATGTTGAGATCCCTCCGATGTATTCAAGCCGTCCCGCAGCGCGGCGGGTCGTCCGGGTCCTCTCTCTCCGGGCCCTCCGGCCCATACTGGAGTATTATACCACGGGAAAAAAGATTTGTCCACCCTGGGCAAAATGACAGGATCCGACAGCGGGCGGCGCAGTTTTCCATTGGAAATTTCATGTTCCCTCTTGCTTTTTTCCCGCATAGCCGTTACAATAGGGTCACAAGGCGGCGCGGAGACTGCCGTCTGGCGAGGAGGTCAGCCTTCATGAGCGAGGAATACGGCCCGGATTTCGTGTCGGTCACCGACGACGAGGGCAATGAATTTGAACTGGAGCATCTGGGCACACTAGAGCACAACGGGGCCGAGTACATGGCCTTTGTGCCGGCAGACATGGATGAGGACGACGAGGACTTCGGCCTGATCCTGCTGAAGGTCATCGAGCAGGACGGTGAGCAGCTGCTGGCGGACATTGACGACGAGGCGGAGCTCAACGCGGTCTACGAACAGTTCATGGAGGAGCTGTTCGAGGACGAGGAGGAGTAACGCGGCTCGAACGCACCTGTTCGCAGCGGCTCGGACGCATTTATTTTCCCCTGCCGGGTTCTAACTACGTGAACCTGCCCTGTTAAAACCCACATTTCTAAAACGGGACGCTCCACTCGTGCGGTGGTTCGCAGGCCTCCCGGCCCTCTTCGGAGGTGTCTGGATGTTGGAAGCGGTAAAGCCAAGCGGAGGCGACCCACCTGCATTTACGTGCAGGTTTTTAATGGGGCGGCACGGCCATGGCGGGGGTTCTGTCCATCCAGGCGGAAGGGCCTTGGTCCTTCCGCCTTTCTATTTTCCCCGAAAAACCTGTTTCCCATTTGTGAATTTTCGTTCCGACTTGAATTTGGCCTTGCAACGGCTGTTTTCCCATGCTATAATGATGGGCAGCGCCGCGGGGTCCTGTGCTTTTTCGGGCAAAATGAGCCCTCACCCGCAGCCGCGGACGGGCCTCCCGGCCCGCCGCCACACACGAAATACTTGAGAGGATTGATTATACCATGAGCGCATCCAGAGAGAAAAAGCAGCGCCAGGGCGCCGGTCCCTCCGAAAAGGCCTCCAAGGCCCAGCAGGAACAGGCCGCCCGCAAGCGCCAAACCATCATTTATTCCGTCATCGGTGGCGTCATCGCCGTGCTGGTCATCGCGCTGCTGGTGTGGCGCACCGGCTTCTTCCAGGCCCGGACCGCCGCCGTCACCGTGGGCAGCGAGACCCTCACCGCCGCCGAGCTGGGCTTCTACTATAACAACGCGCGCAGCCTCTATGTCCAATACGGTCTCATCGACTCGTCCAAGTCCGATGACGAGCAGATTTACGACGAGGCCGAGGGCAAGAGCTATCGGGACTTCTTCATGGAGACCGCCCTGACCAACGCCCAGCGGCACCTGGCCCTGTCCCAGGAGGCGGTGAACACCGGCCACACCGAGGACGAGATTAAAGAGCGCCTGGACGCCGAAATCGACAGCGCCAAGTCCGCCGCCGCCTACTACGGCTACAGCTACAGCGCCTACTTGAAGGCCACGTACGGCAATTATATGACCCCCGCCGTGTTTGAAAAGCTCAACAGCCGTTATCTGATGGCCTCCCTGGCCGCCAGCGACAAGTACGACGAACTGTACGACGGCTGCACCCAGTCCGAGCTGGACGCCTATTATCAGGAGCACGCCGACGAGCTGGACACCGTGGAATACTCTTTCCTCTACTTTGCCATCCCCACTGTGGACACCAAGGACGCGGACGGCAACGAGCTGTCCGAGGAGGAGCAGCAGAAGCTGAAGGACGAGGCCCAGGCCGAGGCCAAGGCAAAGGCCGAGGAGGCCCTGAAGGCCGTGGAGGGCGGAGCCTCCTTCGACGCCCAGGCGGAGAAATACGAGCTGACCACCGCCGCCAATCACGGCAACCACGCCAAGGCCGTGGGCACCAGCAGCGTCAACAGCTCCTTCCGTGATGCGCTGCTCCAGCTGGGCAAGGGCGAGTGCACGCTGGTGGAGACCGAAAACGGCTATTACGTCATCTCCTTCCATGACCGCTACCTGCTGGAGGAGCCCACCCGGGACGTGTACCACATCCTCGCCCTGGCCGAGAACGCCACCGACGACCAGGGCAATGCCGTGGCCCCCACCGACGATGCCTGGGCCGCCGCCAAGGAGAAGATGGATGCCATCCAGGCCGAGTGGGACGCCGGCGAACACACTCAGGACGCCATGGCCGCCCTGCTGGAGAAGCACACCGGCGACAACGTGGGCGGCGGCCTGGCGGAGCGCCTGTCCAGCAGCAACACCGCCCTGGCCCCCGAGTTCAAGGAGTGGACCTTTGCCGACCGCCAGCCGGGCGACTCCGGGGTCATCCAGCACAGCGCGGCTGACAGCGACAACAATAAATACTGGGGCTATCACCTGATGTTCTACGTGGGCGAGAACGAGCCGGTGTGGATGGGCACCGCCCGCGACGCTCTGGCCGGCGAGGCCCAGGAGAGCTGGTTCGACGAACTGTCTGAGGCTTTCCCCACCACCCAGCTGAGCGGCGCGAACTATTTTGGAAAATAACAGCACAGACAAACGCCGGACAAAATGTCCGGCGTTTGTTTTCAGGAGTTGATTGAAATGGATGAGCAATTCATACGCACCCGGATGCTGCTGGGCTCTTCCGCCATGGAGCGGCTGCAAAGCAGCCACGTGGCCGTGCTGGGCCTGGGCGGCGTGGGCGGCTGGTGCGCCGAGGCCCTGTGCCGCTCCGGCGTGGGGGAATTGACCCTGGCCGACCAGGACACGGTGTCGGTGAGCAACCTCAACCGGCAGGACGCGGCCCTGTGGTCCACCGTGGGCATGGAAAAGGCCCAGGCCACCGCGCGCCGCCTGGCCGATATCGCGCCGGGCTGCGTTCTTCACCCCCTGTCCATCCGCTATGAGGCGGACCGGCGGGAGGAGTTCTTTGCGGGGAACTACGACTACATCGTGGACGCCATTGATCTGGTGAGCTGCAAACTGGACCTGATCGAGACCGCCCACGCCCGGGGCATCCCCATCATCTCCGCCCTGGGCACCGGCAACAAGCGGGACGCCCAGCAGCTGCGCATCGCCGACATCGCCCAGACCGAGGGCTGTCCCCTGGCCCGGGTGGTGCGCAAGGAGCTGCGCAGGCGGGGCATCTCCCATCACAAGGTGGTGTTCTCCCCGGAGCCGGCCCGCTCCGCCGAGGACGGGGACGAGGCCCCGCCGCCGGGTCGTCGCTCCATCCCCGCCAGCGCCATGTGGGTGCCGGCAGCGGCGGGGCTGCTGCTGGCACAGGCGGTCATTCTGGAGCTTGCCGATTTAGACCGCTGACGAAACGGTGTGCTGACTTTTCCGTATCTGCCCGGCAACGAAAGCGGCTGATTTATTCATGGGCGCCGTGGATCCGCTCCCACGCCTTCTCAGCCGCCCACGCCCCCAGCAGGCCGCACAGGGAGCCGATCACCGCCCCGGCCAGCACGTCGCTGGGGAAGTGGACCCCCACGTACAGCCGGGACAGGCCCATCACCGCCGCCGCGCACACCGCCGCGATCTTCATCCACCGCTTGGGCGCGGCCATGCACACCGCCAGGGCAAAGGCGAACGCCGCGTTGGTGTGCCCCGAGGGGAAGGAGTTGGGGTCGTGCTCCGGCACCAGATTGACAAAGCTTTCGATCACCAGCCAGGGCCGCGGCCGAGACACCAGGGGCTTGATGGTAAAGTTCACCACGATCAGCCCGATGAGCATGGCGCACAGCGCCGAGACCCCCGCCTTCCGGGTGGGCTTGAAGCACAGCATCAGCACCCCCAGCGCAATGAACAGCATCCCTGTGTTGCCCAATTGGGTATACAGCTTCATGAACGGGTCCAGCAGCCCGCAGCGCACGTGCTCCGCGATCCACACCAGGGCCTGCTCGTCCAGCTGTTGGATGATACTTGGCATTTTTATCACTCCCTCACAGTTTACCTTTCCAAGAATTGAACGATCCGTTGGTTGTGATCCGGCGCTTCCTCGTAGGCGGAGTGGCCCAGCTCCTCATACATGTACAGCTCACATTGGAGCGCCGCCGCGATCTCCTTCGACGCCTCGCCGGTCAGCACATGGTCCTGCTCCCCGCCGATCACCAGCGTGGGGCAGGCAATCTTGTGAAGCTCCGGGTAGGAATTGCAGGTCAGGCAGGCTTTGGCCAGGGCGATGAAGCGGTCCGGATTCTTCGGCTTCCCCATTCTGCACAGGATTGGGAACAGCCGCCCGTATTTTTTAAGGTACGCCTCGGAGTATGCCCGCTCAAACATATCCATGACCAACGTCTCAAACCTGCCGTCCTCCGCCATTCTGACCCAGCCCCTCACCGTCTCCTCCATGACCCGGTTCGGCCTGGAAGCCGTCACGCTGAGCACCAGCTTATGTACCAGCCGGGGATGATCGATGGCCAGATACTGCGCGATCATCCCGCCCTGGGACACGCCGAACACGTCCGCGTCGGAAAGCCCCAGCTGCTCCAAGGCGCGGGCGGCGTCATTTGCCATGTCCCGGATGGTATACCCCTCCGGAATGACGGCTTTCTTGTCCAGGATGTACACCGTGTACTCCTTGGCAAAGCACCGGTATAGATAGGCCAGCGGCAGCTCCGCCCCCTTCACATCCCGGAGGCTCAGTCCCGGAATCAGCACCAGTGCTTTGCTTCCGCTGCCGAAGCGGGCGCAGTCCATCCCCACGCCGTCCACCTCCAGCGTCATGCCCTTCACACCCTTCAGCCACATAGCCTGCGCCTCCCTTTTTCCGGCTTCCGGCCTTGACCCAAAGCCCAAGCCCATGTATAATAAAAAATCAGAGTTTTCTGATTTTACCTTATGCGGTTCCATTTTACCCCATTCCTTGCCAGGTGGCAAGTTTTTTGTGGGAGGTCCCCTATGAAAGTCATCCACCTCATCAGCGGCGGCGACACCGGCGGCGCGAAAACCCACGTCCACTCCCTGCTCCAGGGGCTGAACCGGCATATCCAGGCCGACATGGTGTGCTTCACCGACGGTCCCTTCACCCAGGAGGCCAGGGAGCTGGGCATCCGGGTGGACGTGATGGCGGGCCGCAACCCCCTGTCCGCATTGAAGCCCCTGCGGGAGAAAATCGCCAAGGAGGGCTACGATATCATCCACTGCCACGGGGCCCGGGGCAACCTGATGGGCGCGCTGCTGCGCAGGTCCATCGGCCTGCCCGTGGTCACCACCGTCCACTCCGACCCCAAGCTGGACTATATGGGCCGCCCCCTGTCCGCCCTGACCTACGGCAGTCTCAACGCCTGGGCCCTGCGGCGCATCCCCTACCGCATCGGCGTGTCCGACGCCATGGGCAGCCTGCTTATCAGCCGGGGCTTCGATCCCCAGCAGATGTTCGCCATCTACAACGGCATCGACTTCACCCCCCGCACCCCCAGGCTGAACCGCCGGGAGTTCCTGGACAGCCTGGGGCTGAACTGGCCGGACGACGCGGTCATCGCGGGCATCGCCGCCCGCCTGAACCCGGTGAAGGACATGGGCACCCTGCTGCGGGGCTTCGCCGCCGCCCATGAGAGCCAGCCCCGGCTGCGCCTCATCATCGCCGGGGAGGGCCAGGACGAGGCCATGCTGAAGCAGCTGGCCGCCGAGCTGGGGGTATCGGGCCAGGTGTGCTTCGCCGGGTGGCTCAGCGACACCGACAGCTTTTACAACGCCCTGGACATCAACACCCTCACCTCCCTGTCTGAGACCTTCCCCTATGCCCTCACCGAGGGGGCCCGGTTCGCCCTGCCCACCGTGGCCAGCGAGGTGGGCGGCGTACCCTCTCTCATCCAGAGCCACGTCACCGGCCTGCTGTTCCAGCCCCGGGACCACCAGGCCCTGGGCCGCCATCTGGCCGCCCTGGCCGGGGACGGGGACCTGCGCCGCCGCCTGGGAGAGCAGCTCCTGGAAAAGGGCCGCGCCGAGTTCTCCATCGAGAGCACCATCCGCCGCCAGCTGGACATCTATGAGACCATCCTCCGCCGCCAGAAGCGCAAAGCGGAGCGCAAACGGGACGGCGTGGTGATCTGCGGGGCCTACGGCCGGGGCAACGCCGGTGACGAGGCCATATTAAAGGCCCTGGTCACCGAGATGCGCGCCATCGACCCAGACCTGCCCCTGTGGATCATGACCCGGAAGCCCAAGGCCACCCGCCTGCGCCACCGGGTGGGGGCGGTGTACACCTTCAACGTCCCCGCCTTCTGCCGCAGGATGGCCAAAAGCAGGCTGTATATCAACGGCGGCGGCTCCCTGGTGCAGGACGTGACCAGCCACCGCTCTTTGTGGTTCTACCTGTTCACCCTGTCCGCCGCCAGGCGGCTGGGGTGCAGGGTGATGATGTACGGCTGCGGCATCGGCCCCATCCGCACCCCGTCCAACCGCCGGAAAACGGGCCGGGTCATCGACCGCTCGGTGGACGTCATCACCACCCGGGACAGCGCCTCCATTGAGGAGCTCCAGGCCCTGGGGGTGAGCCGCCCCCAGGTAATCCTGGCGGCGGACCCCGCCGTCACCCTCCCCGCCGCGCCGCCCCAGGCGGCGGACGCGCTGCTGGAGGAGATCGGCCTCCACCCCCGGAAGGGAGAGCGGTATCTGGGGGTCACCGTCCGGCCCTGGCCGGGGTTCGACGACAAGGCCCCCGCCTTCGCCGCCGCGGTGGACTACGCCTATCAGCGCTATGACCTCATACCCGTGTTCATCCCCATCGAGGGCAAACCGGACGCCGCCGCCGCCCAGAAGGTGGCCGCCCTGCTCCAATACGCCCCCGCCAACCTGCTGACCTCCTGTCCCAGCACGGAGCTGGCCATCGCCCTGTCCGCCCGGATGGACGCGGCGCTGTCCATGCGGCTGCACGCGCTCATATTCGCCGCCGTCCACGGGGTGCCCCTGGTGGGCGTGGTATACGACCCCAAGGTCAGCGCCTTCCTGGACGACGCGGGCCAGGACCTGTACACCCGGCTGGATCGGGTCACACCGGAGCTGCTGTGCTCCCTGGTGGACAAAGCCGCCGCCCGCCGGCAGGACGGCGAGGCCCTGGCGGACAAGACCGCCCGGCTCATCCGGCTGGAGCGTGAGAACAGCCAGGCCGCCGCCCGGCTGCTGGCTGACTAGACAAAAATTTCTCAAACCGGGAGGTGCCCCATGAAACAGATCATCTGCCTGGCTCACGCCCCCTGGCGCGCCCGGCCCGACCGCACCCAGCAGCTGCTGGCCCGGCTCACCGACACCCAGATCCTGCTCTTCGAGCCCGCCCCCAAAAAGGGGGACCCCATCCCCGAGCAGGGCCGCCGGGTGCGGGCCCATATCACGGTGTACACCCTTCCCGTCCCCATCCCCGGCCCCTTTGAGACGTCGGTGATCCACCGGCGCAGGCTGGACAAGATCGTGGACTTCATCCAGCAGATGATGGACAAGCACCACTTCCGGGAGCCGGTGCTGTGGTGCACCTGTCCCGATCACGCCCAATTCCTGGACGCGCTGGCCTACCGGGGGGTGGTGTACGACTGCGACCGCTTCTGGGACGAGTCCGCCATGGACCTGGAGAGCGACCTGACCCGCAACGCCGAGGTGGTGTTCGCCGCCTCCTTCGGGCTGATCCGGCGGCTGTCCCCCTGCAACGACAACATCGCCCTGCTGCCCAACGGGGTGAACCCGGTGCTGTTCCAGCAGAAGGAGCGCACCGTCCCCCCGGAGCTGGCGGACCTCCCCGGCCAGCGGCTGCTGGGGCGCGTGGGCGGCGTCAACAGCCAGGTGGATCTGGAGCCCCTGCTCTACACCGCCCGCCACCGACCGGAGTGGACCTTCGTGCTCATGGGCCCGGTGACCAAGCCCGCGGCGGCCCAGCTCCGGGGGCAGGACAACATCCGGCTCATCGGCCCCATCAACCCCCTGGACGTGCCCGACTACCTGGCCCGCTGCGACCTGCTGTTCGACCTGTTCCGCCGGGACCGGGCGGGCAGCGACGTGGCCTCCATCCACATATACGAGTACCTGGCCGCGGGCAAGCCCATTGTGGCCGTGGTGGACCCGGACGTGCCCGACCTGATCCCCGAACTGGTGGACACCGCCTACGACGGTCCGGGCTTCCTGCGCCGGTGCAAGGCGGCCTTTGGGGAGGACCCCTCCCTGCCCCGGCGGCGGCGGGCGCTGGCAAGGGACTCCTCCTGGGCCGGCCGGGCCGCTCAGGTTTCCGACATTCTGGAGGCCACCGGGCTGTTTTGAGGTTTTTGCCATGGACGGCGTTCTCCAGTTCCAAAGGATTGTATAAGCCTACGAAAATATGAAAGGCCCTTGATTTCTGGTTTTTTCTTCGCTAAAATGGATGTATCATTTGGAAATGAGGTGGCTGTTGTGGTGCGTCCCATTCCTGTCCGTCCGGGCTTCCGTCTCCATAGCCTCATTGCGTCCAAATCCCACAACTGAGCAAGGCAGGCTGCCCGCGCACGGGCGGCCTGTTTCTTTTTGACTTTATTTCCAAAAAGGAGGATTTCGATGAAAAAAGTCGCCGTTATCATGGGTTCCGACTCCGACTGGCCGGTGGTCAAGGGGGCCTGCCAGCAGCTCAAGGACTTCGGCATCCCCTGCGAGGTTCACATACTCAGCGCCCACCGCACCCCCGCCGCCGCCGCGGACTTCGCCAGAAACGCGAGGGCCAGCGGCTTCGGCGTGCTCATCTGCGCGGCGGGCATGGCCGCCCACCTGGCCGGGGCCTTTGCGGGGAACTCCACCCTGCCGGTCATCGGCATCCCCATGAAGGGGGGGGCCATGGACGGGCTGGACGCGCTGCTGGCCACCGTCCAGATGCCCAGCGGCATCCCCGTAGCCACCGTGGCCATCAACGGGGCCAAGAACGCCGCCGTGCTGGCCGCGCAGATTCTGGCGGTCTCCGACGATGCGCTGGCCGCCAGGCTGGACAGGGCCCGGGAGGAAATGGCCGCCCAGATCGCGGAAAAGGAAGCCAAGCTGCAAGCCGAAGTTCCTTTTTCTTGAAAGTGAAAGGCATCAACCACACGAACCCCTTGCGTCACAGTGGTCTCAAGGGCTCAGGCGGCGCTTGACACAAGTGCTCTGGTTCGGCATAAAATGACAAATCGGGATTTACCCCTGAGCATTGGGGGAAGGTAGATTTTGAAGAAACATATTATAATTGCTGGTGTGCCGAGATCGGGAAAAAGCACCATTTCTCAAATCATATCAAAAAATTTTGGATACCAACATATCAGTATGGATTCAATTATTGCAGGGATTGAGAAAGCTTTTCCTGAAACAGGCATAAATTCTGATGCAGATACAGATTTACAAGAGAATATCCAATATATCAGTTCTAAGATTGCTTTATTCATACGGGCGATGATGGATAGCGGCGAATACAATGAATGTGACTATGGAATGGTAATTGATATATTTCAATTATTGCCTGAACACTACATTCAATATATCAATTCTTCTCTTTGTGATATTTATTATTTTGGTACATCAGAAGTAACTCCTGAGGAAAGATATGAACTTTTAAAAAGGTACGATACCCCAAAGGACTATACTTATTACAAAACGGAAGAAGAAAACAAAGGGGATTGTGCTGACATTGTAACTATAAGCAAACAGCTGAAAGAACAATGCAGAATTTATAACTTACCGTACTATGATACATCTTACAACAGAGAGCAGACATTCAAAGTTATATTGGATTTTTTAGCACGCAATATATAGCCGCTAAATTCCAGTTTATAGGGAACCAAAAAGAACTTTAATTTGTTGCTAGCGCGCCTCATGCCGCAGCGTTTCCGTTCGACAACATAACAGGCGCTTATCAATTAGAAGGGATGATAAAAATGAACAAAATTGAGCAGCTCTATGAGGGCAAAGCCAAAAAGGTATTTTCCACCGAGGACCCCAACGTGGTCATCGTATCTTACAAGGACGACGCCACCGCCTTTGACGGGCTGAAGAAGGGCACCATCACCGGCAAGGGGGCTATCAACAACCAGATGACCAACTTCCTCATGCAGCAGCTGGAGAAGGCGGGCGTGCCCACCCACTTTGTGGAGGAGCTGAGCGAGCGGGAGACCGCCGTGAAGAAGGTGACCATCGTCCCCCTGGAGGTCATCATCCGCAACATCTCCGCCGGGTCCTTTGCCAAGCGGTACGGCGTGGAGGAGGGCATCGTGTTCGACGCGCCCACCGTGGAGTTCTCCTACAAAAACGACGACCTTCACGACCCCCTCATCAACGACCACCACGCCGTGGCGCTGAAGCTGGCTACCTGGGAGGAGATCGAGCTCATCAAGAAGTACGCCTTCCAGGTCAACAACTTCCTCAAGGCGGAGCTTGCCGCCTGCGGCGTGACCCTGGTGGACTTCAAGCTGGAGTTCGGCAAGACCGCGGACGGCACCATCGTGCTGGCCGACGAGATCAGCCCGGACACCTGCCGCTTCTGGGACTCCAAGACCGGCGAGAAGCTGGACAAGGACCGCTTCCGCCGTGACCTGGGCAACGTGGAGGGGGCCTATCAGGAGATGAGCCGCCGCCTGATGGGGAAGTAAGCGATGGGAGGATTTTTCGGCGCGATTTCCAAGCGCGACGTCACCCTTGACATCTTTTTCGGCGTAGACTACCACTCCCACCTGGGCACCCGCCGGGGCGGCATGATCATCTACGACAAAGAGGACGGCTTCCAGCGGCAGATCCACTCCATTGAGAACACCCCCTTCCGCACCAAGTTTGAGAAGGACCTGGAGAAGTTCCACGGCACCGCGGGCATCGGCTGCATCAGCGACACCGATCCTCAGCCCCTGCTGGTGCGCTCCCATCTGGGGCTGTACGCCATCTCCACCGTTGGCATCATCAACAACGCCGACGCGCTGGTGGACGAGTATTTCCACGGCCATACCCAGTTCATGGCCATGAGCTCCGGCAAGGTCAACTCCACCGAGCTCACCGCCGCCCTCATCAACCAGAGGGATTCGCTGGTGGAGGGCATCCGATACGCTCAGGAGGTCATCGACGGCTCGTCCACCATCCTCATCCTCACTGAAAACGGCATCGTGGCCGCCCGGGACAAGGTGGGCCGCCTGCCGGTGCTCATTGGGAAGAACGAGGAGGGCTGCTGCGTGTCCTTCGAGTCCTTTGCCTGCACCAAGCTGGGCTATGACAACGCCTACGAGCTGGGCCCCGGCGAGATTGTCCGCGTCACCCCCGAGGGGTGGGAGACCCTGGCCCCCGCCGGGGACAAAATGCGCATCTGCGCTTTTCTGTGGACTTACTACGGCTACCCCAACTCCAACTACGAGGGGCAGAACGTGGAGGTCATGCGCTGCCGCAACGGCGAGATCATGGCCCGGGACGAGGTGGCCCGGGGCCAGCTGCCCAAGGTGGATTTCGTGGCTGGGGTGCCTGACTCCGGCGTGCCCCACGCCATCGGCTACGCCAACCGCAGCGGCAAGCCCTTCGCCCGGCCCTTTGTGAAGTACACCCCCACCTGGCCCCGGTCCTTCATGCCCGCCAGCCAGGAGGTGCGCAACCAGGTGGCCAAAATGAAGCAGATCCCCGTTCCCGAGCTGATCCAGGGCAAAAAGCTGCTCTTTGTGGACGACTCCATCGTCCGGGGCACCCAGCTGCGGGAGACGGTGGACTTTCTGTACGAATCCGGAGCGGAGGAGGTGCACATGCGCTCCGCCTGCCCGCCCATCATGTACGGCTGCAAGTATTTGAACTTCTCCCGAGGCAATTCCGATATGGAGCTGCTGGCCCGGACCATCGTCCAGGAGCTGGAGGGGGACGAGGGACAGCAGCATCTGGAGGAATACGCCGACGCCGACACCCAGCGGGGCCAGTGCATGCTCAAGGCCATCTGCGACAAGCTGGGCTTCCACTCGCTGGGCTACCAGTCCCTGAACGGACTGCTGGAGGCCATCGGCATCGACCGGGACAAAATCTGCACCTATTGTTGGACGGGAAAAGAATAGCGTCCGAGCCGTCGTAAACAGGCGAGGCGTGAATACAGGAGGTCACATTTATGAACGAATCCCATTCCGCGTCCTACGCCGCCGCCGGCGTGGACATTGAGGCCGGGTACAAGGGCGTACAGCTCATGCGCGAGCACGTGGCCCGCACCAGCATACCCGGCGTGGTCAGCGGCATCGGCGGCTTCGGCGGGCTGTTCGCGCCGGACCTGGCCGGCATGAAGGAGCCCATCCTGGTGTCCGGCACCGACGGCGTGGGCACCAAGATCCGGGTGGCCCAGCTGCTGGACAAGCACGATACCATCGGCATCGACTGCGTGGCTATGTGCGTCAACGACATTGTGTGCTGCGGGGCAAAGCCCCTGTTTTTCCTGGACTACATCGCCATCGGCAAAAACGAGCCGGAGAAGGTGGCGGCCATGGTGTCCGGCGTGGCGGAGGGCTGCGTCCAGGCGGGCTGCGCCCTCATCGGCGGCGAGACCGCCGAGCACCCCGGCGTCATGAGCCCCGAGGACTACGACCTGGCGGGCTTCTCCGTGGGCGTCGTGGACAGGGAAAAAATGACCGACAGCAGCCAAATGAAGGCAGGGGACGTGATCATCGGCCTTGCCTCCAGCGGGCTGCACTCCAACGGCTTCTCCCTGGTGCGCAAGGTGTTCGATATAGAGCACGCCGACCTCAGCAAGCCCCTGGACGAGCTGGGCGGGAAGTCCCTGGGGGAGGAGCTGCTCACCCCCACCAAAATCTACGTCAAGCCCGTGCTGGCCGCCATCCGGGTCGCCCGGGTGTACGGCGTCAGCCACATCACCGGCGGCGGATTCTTTGAGAATATCCCCCGCTGCCTGCCCCAAGGGCTCTCCGCCCGGATCGGCAAGAGTGCCCTCCAGATCCCCCCCATCTTCTCCCTGCTCCAGGAGAGGGGCGGCATCCCTGAGCGGGACATGTTCAACACCTTCAATATGGGCACCGGCATGGTGCTCATCGTGGACAAGGAGGACGTGGTCAAGGCCGCGGCCGCCCTGGACGGGGCCGGCCAGAGCGCCCGCGTCATCGGCGAGGTGGTCGCCGGCGACGGCGGCGTGGAGCTGTTATGAGCGCCAAGCGCATCGCCGTGCTGGTCTCCGGCGGCGGCACCAATTTACAAGCCCTCATCGACGCCCAGCGCCGGGGGGAGATCATCAACGGGGAGATTGCCGCCGTCATCGCCTCCAAGCCCGGGGCCTATGCCCTGGAGCGGGCCGCAAGGGCGGGCATCCCCGGCTACGTGGTGGCCCGGAGGGACTACCCCTCCAATCAGGCCATGACCATCGCCCTGACGGACAAGCTGAAATCGCTGGATATTGACCTGGTGGTGCTGGCGGGATTCATGGTCATCCTCACGCAGGAGATGGTGCGGGCCTACCCCAACGCCATTTTGAACGTCCACCCCGCCCTGATCCCCTCCTTCTGCGGGGAGGGGTACTACGGCCTCCACGTCCATGAGAGGGCGCTGGAGTACGGTGTCAAGGTGTCCGGCGCCACCGTCCACTTCGTCAGCGAGGAGTGCGACGGCGGGCCCATCGTGCTGCAAAAGGCGGTGGAGGTCTTGGAGGGCGACACCCCGGAGGCCCTCCAGCGCCGGATCATGGAGCAGGCGGAGTGGGTGATCCTGCCCCGGGCGGTGTCCCTGTTCTGCCAGGGGCGCTTGCGGGTGGAGGGCCGGACCGTCCAAATTTTGAAGCCGCTGAATCTTTCAAAGGAGTGTCTGCAATGATCGATATCACCGAGTATTTACAGAATAACCCCTATCCCGGCCGGGGCATCCTGCTGGGCCGCTCCGCCGATAACAAGTGCGCCGTCATCGCCTATTTCATCATGGGCCGCAGCGAGAACAGCCGCAACCGGGTCTTTGAGGAGACGGAGGACGGCATCCGCACCAAGGCGTTTGACGAGTCCAAGATGACCGACCCTTCCCTCATCATCTACCACCCTGTGCGCCGGATGGACAACGGGATCACCATTGTCACCAATGGCGACCAGACCGACACCATCCGGGACAATATTTTGCAGGGCCACTGCTACCGCCACGCCCTGAACACCCGCACCTTTGAGCCCGACGGCCCCAACTTCACCCCCCGCATCTCCGGCGTGGTAAAGCCCAACGGCTCCTACGACCTGTCCATCCTCAAGAGCCTGGACGGCGACCCGTCCTGCGCCTGCCGGTACTTCTACGAGTACTCTGACCCCAAGGCGGGGGTAGGCCACTTCATCCACACCTACGAGCGGGACGGCGACCCCCTGCCCTCCTTCGAGGGGGAGCCCCGGCGGGTGTCCCTCACCGCCCCCGACGCGGAAACCCTGGCCAACGATCTGTGGCTGGCCCTGAACGACGACAACAAGGTGTCCCTGTTCGTGCGGTACATCGACTTGGAGACCGGGGACGACGAGACCTCTATCATCAACAAACACTGGTGATTTGAAAGGGACCATTTATGCCAAAAGGAGATAAGTATGCATCTCTGACAAGTTTTCTTCTCCACTGTGGGCAGGATACTGTGCGGATGACTTTTTCTGAAGTTGATAAATTATGTGGTTTACCTCAATCTGCATATAAATATCCTCCTGCTTGGAGCAATGCCTCTCAAATGTCTTTTACTATAGGTTGGCTTTTAGCCGATTATGTAGTAGAAGATTACAGTTTTTCAGAGCAATGGGTCATTTTTCGGCATGACCCACCTCAGGCAAAAGACTATTTAGCCCGTATACCAAATCACAAATAATGGTTAGAGGAGTACAATTAATGACTGAATTAGAGCTGAAATACGGCTGCAACCCCAACCAAAAGCCCGCCCGCATTTTTATGGAGGACGGCGACCTGCCCCTGGAGGTACTCAACGGCAAGCCGGGGTACATCAACTTCATGGACGCGCTGAACTCCTGGCAGCTGGTGAAAGCGCTGAAAAAGGCCACCGGCCTGCCCGCCGCCGCCTCCTTCAAGCACGTCTCCCCCGCAGGGGCGGCCCTGGGCCTGCCCTTGAGCGACGTGGAGCGGCACATCTACTTCGCCCCCGAGGGGGAATTATCGCCTATCGCCTGCGCCTACATCCGGGCCAGGGGCGCGGACCGGCTGTGCTCCTTCGGCGACTGGGCGGCGCTGTCCGACACCTGCGACGGGGACACCGCCCGGTTCCTGGCCCTGGAGGTGTCCGACGGCGTGATCGCCCCCGGCTACACCGACGAGGCCCTGAACATCCTCAAGGCCAAGCGCAAGGGCGGCTATAACGTGGTGAAGATCGACCCGGACTACCAGCCCGCCCCCGTCGAGCGTCGGAACATCTTCGGCGTCACCTTTGAGCAGGGTTACAACGACCTGGCCATCGACGAGGCCATGCTGGAGAACATTGTCACCACAAACAAGGACCTGCCCCAGCAGGCCAAGCACGACATGCTGCTGTCCCTCATCACGCTGAAGTACACCCAGTCCAACTCCGTGTGCTACGTGAAGGACGGACAAACCCTTGGCGTGGGCGCGGGCCAGCAGAGCCGCATCCACTGCACCCGCCTGGCGGGGAACAAGGCAGATATCTGGTGGCTGCGGCAGCACCCGAAGGTGCTGGGCCTCCAGTTTGTGGACGGCATCCGCCGCCCCGACCGGGACAACGCCATCGACCTGTACATCTCCGAGGAGCACGACGACGTGCTGGCCGACGGCGTGTGGCAGAACACCTTCCGGGTCCGCCCGGAGGTGCTCACCGAGCAGGAGAAAAAGGACTGGATTACCCGGATGTCCGGCGTGACAGTGGGCTCCGACGCCTTCTTCCCCTTCGGGGACAACGTGGAGCGGGCCTTCAAGTCCGGGGCGAAGTACATCGTCCAGCCCGGCGGCTCCATCCGGGACGACCAGGTAATCGCCACCGCCGACAAGCACGACATGGTGATGGCGTTCACCGGCAGCCGGCTGTTCCACCACTGAGCATGGACGACAGAGAGCGGCTGGAGGCGTTCGAGCGGATGCTGGCGGACGTCCAGAAGAATTATGAGGAGTTCAGCGCCCGCATGGACAAGCTGAAAGGGGAGAAAAAGGAGAAATCCGCCACCTTCCGGCAGTATTGGAGCAACAAAATGACCTGCCAGTATATGCTGTCCATGTACAAGGATTATGGGCTGATCGACGGATCAGTTTTGGAAAACGGGGGTAAAAACCGATGAAAGTATTAGTTGTAGGCTCCGGCGGCCGGGAACACGCCATCTGCTGGAAGCTGGCCCAGTCGCCCAAGGTGACGGAGCTGTACTGCGCCCCCGGCAACGCGGGCATCGCCCAGGCGGCCAGGTGCGTGGACGTGAAGGCCACCGACGTGGACGGCATGGTGAACTGGGCAAGGGACAACGCCATGGACTTTGTGGTGGTGGCCCCGGACGATCCCCTGGCCCTGGGCATGGTGGACGCGCTGGAGGCGGCGGGCATACCCGCCTTCGGCCCCCGGAAGAACGCCGCCGTCATCGAGGCCAGCAAGGCGTTTTCCAAGGAGCTGATGAAAAAGCACCGCATTCCCACCGCAAAATATGAAACCTTCACTGAGCTGGACAAGGCCCTGGCCTATATTGAGGCGCAGGGTGCGCCCATCGTGGTCAAGGCGGACGGCCTGGCCCTGGGCAAGGGGGTGGTGGTGGCCGCCACCGTGGACGAGGCCAAAACCGCCGCCCGGGAGATGATGGAGGACAAGAAGTTCGGCGAATCCGGCTCCACCGTGGTCATTGAGGAGTGCATGACCGGCCCGGAGATCACCGTGCTGGCCTTTGCCGACGGGGAGCACGTGCGGCCCATGGTCCCCAGCCAGGACCACAAGCGGGCCTGTGACGGCAACAAAGGCCCCAACACCGGCGGCATGGGGGCCATCGCGCCCCCGCCCCAGTACACGCCGGAGGTGGCCAAGCGGTGCATGGAGGAGATTTTCCAGCCCACCGTGGCTGCGCTGAAGGCGGAGGGACGGCCCTTCCACGGGGTGATCTACTTCGGCCTGATGCTCACCCCGGAGGGCCCCAAGGTGGTGGAGTACAACGCCCGCTTCGGCGACCCGGAGTGCCAGGCGGTGCTGTCCCTGCTGGACGGCGACCTGCTGGACATCTTCACCGCCTGCCGGGAGGGGACGCTGGATCAGGTGGACTACCGTTGGAAGGAGCAGGCCGCCTGCTGTCTGGTGCTGGCCTCCGGCGGCTATCCTCTGGAGTATAAGAAGGGCTATCCCATCTCCGGGCTGGACGAGGCGGGCAGGTCCGCCGTGGTGTTCCATGCGGGCACCACCGAGAAGGACGGGCAAATCGTCACCAACGGCGGGCGGGTGCTGGGGGTCACCGCCCTGGGGGACACCCTGGAGCAGGCCATCGCCAACGCCTACGCCGCCGCAAAGCCCATATCCTTCCCCGATATGCACTTCCGCACCGACATCGGGCACGCATTTTAAATCGCAGGAAACGGGGCGGGAAGTCCCTGCCCCTCTGCGGGGGACGGTTCCAAACAGGAGGCGCAGACGGTGAAGGGTCGGCGCCGCGCCGGTATGAACTGTCTCCGCAGAGGGACAGGGGCTTTTCGCTTATGCGCTGCCGTCAATAGACTGAGCCTGAAGGGAGGGGTTTCCTATGCCCCATATTCTGGTGGTGGACGACGAGGCCGCCATTGCCGACCTGGTGGAGCTCTACCTGCAAGGCGAGGGCTTCACCGTCCACAAATTTGACAACGCTTTGGATGCCCTGGCCTGCGTGGACGCCGTCCCCCTGGATCTCGCCGTCCTGGACGTGATGCTCCCCGACATGGACGGCTTCGCCCTGTGCCGCCGCATCCGGGAGCGCCACCTGTTCCCCATTCTCATGCTCACCGCCCGGGTGGAGGACCTGGACAAGATCACCGGCCTCACCCTGGGCGCGGACGACTACGTCACCAAGCCCTTCAACCCCTTGGAGCTGGTGGCCCGGGTCAAGACCCAGCTTCGGCGGTACACCCGCTACAACCAGGGGCTGCGCCCCCCGGCGGAGCCGGAGGAATACGACATCCGGGGTCTCCAGATCTCCAGGGCCTCCCACCGGTGCATCCTGTTTGGGGAGGAGCTGTCCCTCACCCCGCTGGAGTTCTCCATCCTGTGGTATCTGTGCCGGCGGCAGGGGCAGGTGGTGCCCAGCGAGGAGCTGTTTGAGGCGGTGTGGGGCGAGAGGTACATGGACGGCGGCAACACGGTCACCACCCACATCGCCCGGCTGCGGGAAAAGCTCCACGAGCCCAGCCGGAAGCCGCGGTTCATCAAGACCGTCTGGGGGGTGGGGTATGCCATTGAATAACTTCAATCAGCGGATATCCCGTCAATTGTGGCTTCAGTATATCCTGGCGCTGCTGGCCTGGGCGGTGGGCGTGGCGGGGCTGGCCGTGCTGTCGTACTATCTTGTGGGGCTCAAGTCCTGGGGCGGCGGGGAACCGCTGTACCCCCTCGTCCACTGGGCCCACCGGAACGTGGTGGCGCTGGACGCCATCCTGACCCTGCTGGGCTGGACCGTCATCAGCTACCGGTTTATCTCCCGGCCCCTGCGGTATCTGGACGCACTGGTCAGCGCCGCCGCGGAGCTGGCCCATCCCGGCGAGGCGCCCATTGTCCTGCCCGCCGAGATGGACCAGGTGGAGGGCCAGCTCAACCTGATCCGGGAGCGAGCCCTCCGGGACGCCGTGACGGCAAAGGAGGCGGAACAGCGAAAAAACGACCTGATCGTTTACCTGGCCCACGACCTGAAAACGCCGCTGACCAGCGTCATCGGCTACCTCACCCTGCTACGGGACGAGCCAGACCTGTCCCCCCAGTCCCGGGCCCGGTACACCGGCGTAGCCCTGGACAAGGCGGAGCGGCTGGAGGAGCTGATCTGCGAATTCTTCGACATCACCCGGTTCAATCTTACCCACCTGGAGCTGGAAAAGCGGCCCGTGGACCTGGTTCGGATGCTCCAGCAGGTGGCCGGCGAGTTCGGGCCCCAGCTGGCGGAAAAGGGCCTCACCTGTACCCTGGACCTGCCCCCGGCGCTGGAATACGCCTGCGACCCGGACAAGCTGGCCAGGGTGTTCGACAACCTTCTCCGCAACGCCTGCCACTACAGCACAGCGGGCACCCAGGTGCGGATTTCCGCCGCTGTGGAGGAAACGGGCATCATCCTCACCTTTACCAATACCGGCGTCACCATACCGGAGGAAAAGCTGGGGCGCATCTTTGAGCAGTTCTTCCGGCTGGACGCCTCCCGCGCCACCCGGACGGGCGGCGCGGGCCTTGGCTTGGCCATAGCCAAGGAGATCGTGGAGCTCCACGGCGGGGCCATCTCCGCCCAAAGCGCCGATGGGGTGACCTCCTTTACTGTGATCCTCCCGCAATCGTAAGAAAATTGTAAGATCTTTGTGAGGAATTCTCCAGGATATCCTGCGCCCCTTTTTGGTATGATTGGGGCAGCCGCAAAAGAGGAGGAACCACCCATGCACAGCTTTATTTCACTGCTTTATTATATATTTAAGGAGGCCGTCGCGCCCGCGCTGGTGGGGGCGCTGATGGGGGAGATCGTCCTCATCCCGCTGTGGCGGAAGCGGCGCCGCGAGGGCGCGCCCTTTCCCCTCCTCCAGGGAACGGCCATCGTTTTGCTGTTCTGCTATCTGGGCGGGCTGGCGGCCGTCACCCTGCTCCACCGCACCACCGGGGTTTCCTGGGTCCAGACCCACCTGTTCCGGGCTTTTGGGGAGGCGTGGAACGCCTTCACCCTCCAGGTTTGGCTGAACCCCCTGCTGAACATTGGCATGTTTGTGCCGCTGGGCGTGCTGCTCCCCCTGACGGTGCGGCCCTTCCGGAAGTGGTATTGGACGCTGGCAGCGGGGGCGGGCGGCTCGCTTGCCATCGAGACGCTCCAGTACATCCTCCAGCGGGGCTCCGCCGACGTGGACGACCTGTTCTGCAACACCCTGGGCGCCATGCTGGGGTACTGCCTGTGCATGCTGGTGGTCTGCCTAAAGGAAAAGCGGTGGAAGCGGGCCGGGGCCTGCGCAGCCCTGCCGGCGCTGTCCGCCGCCGTGCTGGCGGGGGTGTTCATCACCTACCAGCTCCAGCCCTACGGCAACCTGGCCGACGCCTCCGCCTTTGCCGCCGACACCCGCGGCACAGCCTGGGTGCTGGAATGTGAGCTGTCCGACCAGCCGGGACCCTCCGGGGTCTACTGGGCGGAGCCCTTCACCAAGGAGTCCTGCGATGAGTTTGCCCTGGCCTTCGCCAAACGGCGGGGTGTAGATATTGAGGGCGTGTATTTCGACACCGAATATTACGACAACACCGCCTACTATTCCGACCACAGCACCTTCTGCATCATCGTGGACTACAACGACCGCTCCTACCGCTACTCCGACTACCGGGTGCACCCCGACCTGCGCTACGGGTCGGAAAAGGGGACGGCCACAGAGCCAGAGCTCCGTGCCGCCCTGGAAGAGCTGGGCATCGACGTGCCCGGCACGGCGGAGTTCATCGACGAGGGCAGAGGCAGGTATGTTTTCCGCGCCGGACGCGTGGTGGAAGGCGATATCCTCATCGACGGCGAACTGGTCTGCGAGGTGGCGAAGGGCGGTGTCCTTTACGAGGTGGACAATGCCCTGACCGCCAGCACCCTCCACAGCGAGGCCGCCGTCATCTCGGAGCGGGCGGCCTATGAGCGCCTGCGGGCGGGTCGGTTCTCCGCGGCGGATATGTTTGAATACTACGCCCCGGAGGATATCCATGTTACCTCCTGTGAGCTGCAATACCGCATCGACAGCAAGGGCTTCCGCCAGCCGGTGTACGTATTCGGCCTCAAGGAGCTGGGGAGCACGGTGTTCGTCCCCGCCCTGGCGGGCTGATTCCCTCTTGCCATTTCCGAAAAAAGGATTATAATGACGGAAATGGGGAGGCGAAATCATGGACAAGCTGCTGGAGCGGGACCTGTACGGCCCGGTGCGCGACTATCTGGAGGGCCTGGGCTATGAGGTGAAGGGCGAGGTGAAGGACTGCGACGTCACCGCCCTGCGGGACGGTGAGCTCATCGTGGTGGAGCTGAAGCGGGGCTTCACCCTGGAGCTGCTGTACCAGGCCCTGGACCGCCAGCGGGTGGCCGACGGCGTGTACGTGGCGGTGCCCCTGCCCAAGCGAGGCTACATGGCCCCCCACATGCGGGAGATGCAGTCCCTGTGCCGGCGGCTGGAGCTGGGGCTGATCTTTGTGGGCTTTACTCAGAACGGCACGCCGCAGATCGACGTTGCGGTCCATCCCAAGGAGGCGTCCGCCCCCCGGCGGGACAAAAAGCGCCGCCTGGCCGTGATTCGGGAGCACGAGAGCCGCACCGGAAGCGCCAACACAGGGGGCGTGACCCGGAAAAAGATCCTGACAGCTTACAAGGAGCAGGCCCTGCGCACCGCCCGGATCCTCCGCGAGACCGGCCCCGCACGGGTGGAGGACGTGAGGCGGCTGGGCGGCCCGGACAACGCCGCCTCCATCCTGGGGCGCAACGTGCTGGGGTGGTTTGACCGGGAACCCGGCCCGGACGGGCGGAAGTACCTCTACCGGGTGAATCAAAAGGGGCTGGAGGCCCTGGATTTGTATTCCGATGTCCCATGACCGGGCCGTCCGGCTGCCCCGCTGTCAAATAAGCCAAGCCCCGCGCCGAAGGGCGCGGGGCTCTTATGCTGTCTATGAAAGCGTTCTGATCCGATCCGCTGTGAGATACCCGCCCCGCACGGGGAAGGGCCGCCCCGCCGGGTCCCCGGGGACGACGCGGCCCCCGATCAGCTCTGTTTTCTGTTCCCCGTCCCGGTACACGCACTCGTAGCCGTAAAACGCCCGGAGAATCCGGTCCACCTGGGCGGCGTCCATGTCCGGCGTCACCGTCCAGTCCGCCTCGGTTGGCAGGGGCCAATACTCCCCCGCCCCCTGGGGCCGGGCGTCTGCCAGCACCTGGGGCAGGCGGTTCACCAGCTCACGGACCATGCCGGGCACTTTTTCGTACACCTTCTCCATGTAGGTTTGGTGATCCTCCCGCCCGTCCAGGGGAAAACGCTCCTGAAGCAGGATCTCCCCGGTGTCAAAGTCCGCCGCCATCTTGTGGGCAGTGACCCCGCCGAACGCCGCCCCCTCCAGAATGAGCCGGGGCATGGGCCAGGACCCCCGGCCGACGGGCAGGGGGGTAGGGTGGAAATTCACCATGGGGAAGGCGCTGGCGACAGGGGCGCGGTAGTAGTACCCCGCGCATACCAGCAGCTCGCAGCCCCGCGCCGCAAGCTCCTCCAAATCAGCCGCTGTCACGCGGCTCAGCGTATACGGGATTCCCCGCTCCTCCGCCGTGCGGATGACAGCGATGTTGAACTCGGTGACATTGTCCGTGGGACAGGTGAACAGCTTCAGCACGTCGCACCCCTCCCGAAGCAGAGCGTCCAGCGCCGGTTTTAACAGATCGATACCCAAATAAGCAATTTTCACAGGTCCTTCTCCACCTCTTCAAAATCGTTACTCTACAGATTCTAACACAGCGCCCGCCCAAATGCTACCAGAAAATAACTACCCCATTTTTTGATAAATTTCCCCCAAAATGATTGACAAAAGGGGGGCAACCCGCTATAGTGTATCTCGCTATCCGTGAAAACCTGAGAAGCGCGGAGCAGACGGCTGCGAGGGAGTTTGGAGCGAAGCGAGGCCGGGCGCAGGGGCGCATAGCGCCCCGCAGACCAGGCCGAGTCGGAGTGAAAACGACCGAGCGGTCAGCCGTTTGCGCAGCGTGACAAGAAGCGCGGAGCAGACGGCTGCGAGGGAGTTTGGAGCGAAGCGAGGCCGAGCATAGGGGCGCATAGCGCCCCGCAGACCAGGCCGAGTCGGAGTGAAAACGACCGAGCGGTCAGCCGTTTGCGCAGCGTGACAAGAAGCGCGAGCGCATCTCAGGGAATAAAAAGAGGGAGCTGACAAAACACTCATCATTAGAAATGGGGGAGGATAAATGTCCAAGGAGCTGATCCGCCTGCGGGACTGTGTGATGTCCTACGGCGACGAGGTCGTGCTCGACCACATCAATCTGTATATCAACGATAAGGAATTCCTCACGCTGCTGGGCCCCAGCGGGTGCGGCAAGACAACCACGCTTAGGATCATAGGCGGGTTTCTGTCGCCGACCGCCGGGGACGTTTTGTTTGACGGCGTGAGGATCAATGATGTCCCGCCCCATCTGCGGACGGTAAACACGGTGTTCCAGCGGTACGCGCTGTTCCCGCACCTCAACGTGTTTGAGAACGTGGCCTTCGGCCTGCGCATCCCCAAAGCGGATGGATCGGGCCGGAAGGTGAAGCTCCCGGAGCGGGAGATCCACGAGCGGGTGATGGAGATGCTGGAGGTCGTCAACCTGAAGGGCTTTGAGAAGCGCCCGGTGTCCGCCCTGTCCGGCGGGCAGCAGCAGCGGGTGGCCATCGCCAGGGCCCTGGTGAACCGGCCCAGGGTGCTGCTGCTGGACGAGCCGCTGGGCGCGCTGGACATGCGCCTGCGCAAGGATATGCAGAATGAGCTGAAGCGGATTCAGCAGGAGATGGAGATCACCTTCATCTATGTGACCCACGACCAGGAGGAGGCGCTGGCCATGTCCGACACCGTGGTGGTGATGGACGGCGGGCGCATCCAGCAGATCGGCGCCCCCGAGGACATTTACAATGAGCCGAAAAACGCCTTTGTGGCGGACTTCATCGGCGAGTCCAACATCATCGACGGCATCATGCGGGCCGACGGGGTGGTGGAAATCTTCAACCGGAAATTCCAGTGCCTGGACAAGGGCTTTGCCAAGGACGAGCCGGTGGACGTAGTCATCCGCCCCGAGGACGTGGACATCGTGGACGAGGCCGCAGGGCAGCTCCGGGGCACCGTCACCTCCGTCACCTTCAAGGGGGTGCACTACGACACCATCGTGGACTTCTACGGCTTCAAGTGGCTGATCCAGACCACCGACTACTGCCCGGTGGACAGCCGCATCGGCATCAAGATCGACCCGGACGGCATCCACGTCATGAAGAAGAGCCAGTATTCCGGCATGTTCGGGGACTACTCCTCCTATTCCGAGGAGTACGAGGAGCTGGATGTGCCTGAGCCCGAGGATGGAGAGGAGCGTGACTCCCAGGAGGGCGGCTATGAGGACTAAGCGCGCCTGGTTTGCCTTTCCCTATGTGGTCTGGATGGCCCTGTTTGTGGTCATCCCCATCGTGATTATGGCGGTATACGCCTTTACCGTCACCGACCCGATCACAAACGCTGCCTACGCCACGGTGGAAAACTTCACGGGCATGGGCGTCTACCTGTCCGTGTTCCTGCGCTCCTTCTGGCTGGCGCTGCTGGCCACGCTGGTGTGCCTGCTCATCGGCTACCCGGTGTCCTACTGGATGGCCAAGGAGGGCCCCCGGTTCCAGCGCGTGGCCATGGCCCTGATCATGCTGCCCATGTGGATGAACTTCCTGCTGCGCACCTACTCCTGGATGTCCATCCTGGAGAACAACGGCCTGCTCAACCAGCTGTTCCAGAACATCGGGGTGATCGACCTTCATAACAGCATCGGCGCTTGGTTCACCGACCTATGCAACAGCATTGCCATCCGTTTCGCCGAGGACCCTGAAAAGTTCATCCCAACCGTATATCACCCTATCCGATACTTTCAGCTTATCGGCACCCCCGGCGCGGTGGTGCTGGGCATGGTATACAACTACCTGCCCTTCATGATCCTGCCCATCTACTCCGTCATCGTCAAGCTGGACGGCTCCCTGGTGGAGGCCGCCCGGGACCTGGGGGCGGACGGCGCGCGGGTGTTCTCCAAGGTGATTTTCCCGCTGTCCCTGCCGGGCATTCTGTCCGGAGTGACCATGGTGTTTGTCCCCGCGGTGTCCACCTTCGCCATCTCCCAGCTGCTGGGCGGCGGCACCCAGATGATGCTGGGCGACCTGATTGAGGCCCAGTTCCTGGGCGGCGCCTACGACCCACACCTGGGGGCGGCCATCTCCATGGTGATGATGGTGATCGTGGTGGTGTGCATGGTGGTCATGAACCACTTCGGCGAGGGTGAAGAACAGGCGGTGATGCTATGACTTATTCTTTCTTAAAAGAAAAAGGAAGCAAAAAGAACTTTTGGCCCGCTTCGGCAGGTATCCATCATCCCACGTCACCGCACGGCCACGATAAGGGGGTGGAAACATGAAACGCAAGAACCGCATCGGAAGCCGCCTATTTATCGGCCTGACCTTCCTGTTCCTGTACCTGCCCATATTCCTGCTCATTATCTTTTCCTTTAACGCTGGGGAATCCAGCGCGGTCTGGCAGGGCTTCTCCCTGGACTGGTACGTCTCCCTGTTCCAAAACCGTCTGATTATGGAGAGCCTGTACACCACCCTTTTGGTGTCCCTGCTGGCCACGGCCATCTCCACCGTGGCGGGCACATTCGCCGCCATCGGCCTGTACTCCCTGGGCAAACGCAAGCGGGACGCCCTGCTGGTGGTCAACGACATCCCCATGATGAACGCGGACATCGTCACCGGCGTGTCCCTGTGCCTGTTCTTCGTGGCCTTCTTCCAGGGCTGGGGGAGCTTTGCCAGATGGTTCAACGGCGTGCAGAGCGCGATAGAGCTGCCCGAGCGGCTGGTGCTGGGCTTTGGCACCATGCTGCTGGCCCACATCGCCTTCAATATCCCCTATGTAATCCTCAACGTGGCCCCCAAACTGCGGCAGATGGACAAGAACCTGGTGGACGCCGCCCAGGACCTGGGCTGCACCTGGATGCAGGCGTTCTGGAAGGTGATTCTGCCGGAGATCAAGCCGGGCATTGTGTCCGGGGCGCTCATCGCCTTCACCATGTCCATCGACGATTTCGTCATCTCCTACTTTACCGCCGGGTCGTCCACCTCCACCCTGGCCATGCGCATCTACAGCATGACCAAAAAGCGCATCACTCCGGAGGTCAACGCGGTGTCCACCCTGCTGTTTTTGTCGGTGCTGGTGCTGCTGGTGGCCAACAACGTCCGGGAGGTGCGCCAGGAGCGCCGGGCCGCCAGCCAGGAAATTCGGGAGCCTTCCTTCTTTGAAAAGCTGTCCATGCGCTTTTCCCAGCCCTCCTTCAACTGGGTCCGCCGGGGCCTGACCGGAGCTATGGCCTGCGCGTTTATCGTCGTCGTTGTCCTGCTCACCGGAGCCACCGCCTCCCAGCCGGTGGTCAACGTGTGCTCCTGGGGCGAGTATATCGACGAGAGCCTCATCACCCAGTTCGAGGACATGACCGGCATCCGGGTGAACTACCAGACCGCCGAGAGCAACGAGGCGCTGTACTCCCTGCTGAAGAGCGGCGGCGCGGACTATGACGTGATCGTCCCCTCCGACTACATGATCTCCCAGCTCATCGAGGAGGGCATGCTGGAGGAGCTGGACTACAGCCAAATCCCCAACTTCGAGCTCATTGACCAGCGCTTCCGCAACCTGCCCTACGACCAGTCGAACAAATACACCGTCCCCTACGCCTGGGGCACCCTGGGGCTCATCTACAACGCCGCTATGGTGGACGGGGAGCTGGACAGCTGGGGCGCGCTGTACGACGAGGAATACGCCGGGCAGGTGCTGCTCATCAACAACTCCCGGGACGCGCTGGGCGCGGCCCTGATCCACCTGGGCTATTCGGTGAACACCACCGACGAGGCGGAAATTCGGGCGGCCTTTGACCTCATCGCCGACGCCAGCCGCCGGGGCGTATTCCAGGGCAAGGTGATGGACCAGGTGTTCCAAAAGATGGAGGGCGGCAACGCCGCCGTCGCCTCCTACTACGCCGGGGACTACCTGTCCATGCTGGAAAACCAGGCGGACGGCGTGGACCTGCGCTACGTCATCCCCAAGGAGGGGGCCAACTGGTTTGTGGACGCCATGTGCGTGCTCAAGGACGCCCCCCACTATGACGACGCCATGAAGTGGATCAACTTCATGGCCTCCACCGACGCCAATCTGGCCAACATGGACTATATCGGCTACGCCTCCCCCAACACCCAGGCGCTGGAAGCGTACCCCGCCTACTATGAGGAGCTGTACGGCGAGGAGCTGGACCCCGAGCTGTACGAGATCATGGCCGCCCCCAGCCACGTGCTGGAGCGGTGCGAGATGTACACGGTGCTCCCCGCGGCAACCCGCAAGCTGTACAACGATCTGTGGATCGAGCTGGGAGCCTGATTTTACAAGCCGTTGGAGGGCTGAAAGGCCCTCCAACGGTTTTTTATTCCATTCTGCTAAAGATTTGACTATTCTGTGCCGATGTTGTATAATATCTTGATTCTTTGTACATGGGGGTGCGCCGGGTGTGGATCGCGGATCAATGGAGGGACTATGAGCTGCTGGACTGCGGCCGGGGCGAAAAGCTGGAGCGCTGGGGGGACAAGCTGCTGGTGCGGCCCGACCCCCAGGCCATCTGGAACACTCCCCGGAGCCACCGGGGCTGGAAAAAGCCCGACGCCCGGTACGCCCGGTCCAGCACCGGCGGGGGGCAGTGGGCGGACAAGAGCGTCCCCCAGCGGTGGCAGGTGAACTACAGGGACCTCACATTTAACGTGGGGCTGATGAACTTCAAGCACACCGGCGTATTCCCCGAGCAGGCCGCCAACTGGGACTTCGCCCGGGAGCAGATCAAACGCGCCGGACGGCCCGTCAGCGTGCTCAACCTGTTCGCCTACACCGGCGGGGCCACCATTGCCTGCGCGGCGGCGGGGGCGGGCGTGTGCCATGTGGACGCGGCAAAGGGCATGGTGCAGTGGGCCAGGGACAACGCCAAATCCTCCGGGCTGGAGGACAGGCCCATCCGCTGGATTGTGGACGACTGCGCCAAATTCGTGGAGCGGGAGATCCGCCGGGGGCGGAAATACGACGCCATCATCATGGACCCGCCGTCCTATGGGAGGGGGCCCTCCGGCGAGGTGTGGAAGCTGGAGGAGAACCTGTACCCCTTTGTGGAGCTGGTGTCCGGCGTTCTGTCCGACCAGCCGCTGTTCGTGATTTTGAACTCCTACACCACGGGGCTGGCTCCGTCGGTGCTCACCTATATTTTGCAAACCGTTATCGGCGGGAAGTTCGGCGGGCATACCGTGTCCGACGAGCTGGGGCTGCCCGTCACCGCCACAGGGCTGGCCCTGCCCTGCGGGGCCACGGGGCGGTGGAGCCGCGGGTGACGGCAGGGCCGAATTTTCACGGAGGAACCGGTATGGCTGGATTGACTTCCATGAAAAATATCGGGAAGGAACTGGAGCGGAAGCTGACGGCGGTGGGGGTTGACTCCCCGGAAGCGCTGACGGAGCTGGGCTCCAAGCACGCCTTTTTCCGGCTGAAAGAGGTGTATCCCCAGGTCTGCCTGGTACATCTGTACGCCCTGGAGGGCGCAATCCGGGATATTGAATTTAACTGCCTGCCGGAGGATACGAAACAAGAGCTAAAAGCGTTCAGCGACTTTTTAAAGGGGTAACGCCATGTCCCAGTCCATCATCCAAACTGAAAAGCTGATTTTCCGCTACTCCGCCGAGGAGGGCGCGGCCCCCACGGTGCTGGACGGGGTGTCCCTGTCCATCCACCCCGGCCAGTTTGTGGCGGTGCTGGGCCACAACGGCTCCGGGAAATCCACCCTGGCCAAGCATTTCAACGCCATCCTCCTCCCCTCTGGGGGCAAGGTATACGTGGACGGCATAGACACCTGCGACGAGGACAGGCTGCTGGACATCCGCCGCCAGGTGGGTATGGTGTTCCAGAACCCGGACAACCAGATCGTGGCCAGCGTGGTGGAGGAGGACGTGGCCTTCGGCCCCGAAAACCTGGGGGTGCCCTCCCAAGAAATCCGGGAGCGGGTGGACGCCGCCCTGGCCGCCGTGGGCATGACCGAGTACGCCCGCCACGCCCCCCACCTGCTGTCCGGCGGGCAGAAGCAGCGGGTGGCCATCGCCGGGGTGCTGGCCATGCGCCCCCGGTGCATCGTGCTGGACGAGCCCACTGCCATGCTGGATCCGGTGGGCCGGAAAGAGGTGCTGGACACCGTAAAGCGGCTCAACCGGGAACAGGGCATCACCGTGGTGCTCATCACCCACCACATGGACGAGGCCGCCCAGGCGGACCGCCTGGTGGTCATGCACGACGGGCACATCGTGGCGGACGACAAGCCCGCGCTGGTGTTCCAGAACGTGGACGGCCTGCGCACCCTGGGGCTGGAGGTGCCCGAGCCGGTAGCCCTGCTGTACGAGCTGCGGCAGAACGGGGTGGATGTGCCCCTCACCGCGCTGACGGTGGACGAGTGCGCCGGGGTTTTGAAGAAGCTGCTGCGCGGCGTCATAAGCCAGGAGCAAATATAGGAGGGCAAATATGCTTGATACGATACCTAACAAAGAAGAAATGACAGCTTTAGTTGGGAAATCCCTATATAACGTGTGGAATAACCTATGTGTCTTAATCGATGAAAAATATGATATGGACTGTTTGTGGGATAAGGGCGGTAAGGCATGGACGTATGAATATAAATACCGTCGAGGCGGCAAAACCCTATGCGCCTTATACGCAAAAGAAAACTGCATAGGATTTATGGTTATCCTGGGAAAAGAAGAACGCTCAAAATTTGAAAAAGACAGAGAAAGCTACTCAAAGGAAGTTCAAAAAATTTATGATGAAACCCAAACTTATCATGATGGGAAATGGATGATGTTTGAGCCAACAGACACTTCTTTGTTTGATGATTTTATCCGACTATTGAGCATTAAAAGGAAACCAAATAGAAAATAGAGCATTCATAACTTTCAGTTTGCTTTTTGACATATTATCTCCACTCCAAGGAGTTTGATCCATGGCAGCTATCATCGAGACAAAAGAATTGACCCACCTCTACAGCGCGGGCACCCCCTTCGAGCACACCGCCCTCCACGCTGTGGATTTCTCCGCCGACCCTGGGGAGTACGTGGCTGTCATCGGCCGCACCGGCTCGGGGAAGTCCACCCTCATCCAGCACCTGAACGGACTGCTCAAGCCCACCTCCGGGCAGGTGCTCTTCGACGGCACGGACATCTGGGAGAGCAAGGAGCGCACCCGGCAGGTACGGTGCCAGGTGGGGCTGGTGTTCCAGTACCCGGAGTACCAGCTGTTTGAGGAGACGGTGTATCAGGATATCGCCTTCGGCCCCAAGAACATGGGGCTGGATTCCGACGAGGTGGACCGCCGGGTGAAGCAGTCCGCCCGGTTCGTGGGGCTGGAGCCCGGTGTGCTGGAGAAGTCACCCTTCGACCTGTCCGGCGGGCAGAAGCGGCGGGTGGCCATCGCGGGCGTGATCGCCATGGAGCCCCAGGTGCTGGTGCTGGACGAGCCCACCGCCGGCCTGGACCCCGCCGGCTCCGCCCGCATCCTAGACAATATCCGCACCTATCACCAGGAGAAAAACGCCTGCATCATCCTGGTGTCCCACTCCATGGAGGAGGTGGCCCGGGAGGCGGAGCGGCTGGTGGTCATCCATAAAGGGACCATCCCCTTCTCCGGCCCCCCCGCCCAGGTGTTCGCCCACGGGGACGAGCTGGAGGCCATGGGCCTGGGCGTGCCCGCCATGACGCGGGTGTTCGCCCGGCTGCGGGCCATGGGGGTGGAGTTGCCCGCCTCAGTGTACACCATCCCCCAGGCCAGAGAGGCCATATTGGCCGCCCTCCACCGAAGGGAGGAACGATAATGGCTTTGCGCGACATCACCCTGGGGCAGTTTTTCCCAGGCGCCTCCCCCATCCACAGCCTGGACCCCCGTGCCAAGCTGGTGGCTATGATCTGCTACATTGTGGCGCTGTTTATGGGCCAGTGGTTCGTCACCTACGCCATTTTGCTGGCGGTGCTCATCGCGGTGGTGGCGGCGTCCACCGTCAAGCCAAAGGCCCTGCTGCGGGGGCTGAAGCCGGTGGTGTTCATTCTGGTGTTCACCGCGGTGCTCAATATCTTCTACACCCCCGGCGAGCCGCTGGTGACCTTCTGGATTTTTACCATCACAAAGGAGGGCGTCCTTCACGCCTTTTTCATGGTGGTGCGCATCATCATGCTCATCACCTGCACCTTCCTGCTCACCTACACCACCTCTCCCCTGTCCCTCACCGACGGGCTGGAGAGCCTGATGGGGCCGCTGAAAAAGCTCCATGTCCCCGTCCATGAGCTGTCTATGATGATGTCCATCGCCCTGCGGTTCATCCCCACCCTGATCGAGGAGACGGACAAGATCATGTCCGCCCAGCGGGCCAGGGGCGCGGACTTCGACTCCGGCAATCTCATCCAGAAGGCCAAGGCCCTGATCCCTCTGCTGGTGCCGCTGTTCATCTCGGCGTTCCGGCGGGCGGACGAGCTGGCCACCGCCATGGAGTGCCGCTGCTACCACGGCGGCGAGGGCCGCACCCGGATGAAGCAGCTCCACTACCGGCCCGGCGATATCCTGTTCATGCTGGGCGCGCTGGGGCTGGCGGTATTCATCGGCGTGCTGGGGCACTTCGGACTATAGCCGGGGACCTTCCTTTTTTCTTTGAAAAGAAAAAAGGAAGCGAAAAAAGAAACTTTTGATTCGTTTCGTATTGTAACGGTAAACGAAAGTGCTTCGTCGACCACGAACGACAGCAAAAATATATTTATAAATTATTATATAATATTATGGTTGGTTGCCGGGCGCATCCTTTACAGTGTCGATATCTGATCGTCAGCGGTCTAAAGTCTTTCTTTTTGCTTCTTTTTCTTTCTTCCAGAAAGAAAAAGAAGGCCCTTGACCCTCTATACGAAAGGCGGCGCGGCCATTGGAGAATCGCAACATCGCCCTGCGGCTGAGCTACACCGGCACCGCCTACCACGGCTGGCAGGTGCAGAAAAACGCCGTGTCCGTGGCGGAAACCCTGGAAAAGGCCCTGGCCTCGGTGGTGTGCCACCCGGTAAAGGTCACCGGCGCGGGCCGCACCGACGCGGGGGTCCACGCCCAGGTGTACATTGCCAACTTCCGCACCACCTCCGGCATCCCCGTCCAGCGGCTCCCCCTGGCGGTGAACACCCGCCTGCCCGACGATATCTCGGTGTCCAAGGCCACGGTGGTGCCGGACAGGTTCAACGCCATCGGCTCCTGCCTGAAAAAGGAGTACACCTACCGCATCTACAACTCCCGCATCCGGGACCCGTTCTACGTAAACCGGGTGTGGTTCTACCCCAGGCCGCTGGATGAAACCATCATGGCAGAGGCGGCCAGGCAGTTTGTGGGCACCCATGACTTCGCCGCCGTCCGCTCGGTGGGCACCGAGACCCGCACCACCGTGCGCACCGTCCACTACTTCGACATTGAGCGGCAGGGGGACATCATCGACTGCCGCGTGTGCGCCGACGGCTTCCTCTACAACATGGTCCGGGCCATGGTGGGCACCTGCATCTACGCCGCCGAGGGCAAGCTGGACCCGGCGGAGATCCCCGCCATCCTGGAATCCAGAAACCGCACCCTGGCGGGACCCACCGCCCCTCCCGACGGCCTGTATATGACCAACCTGTGGTACCACGAAAACGTCCTCTGATACGGAGTTTCCTATGGATCAACAACAGCAGCCCCAACAAGAAAAAAAACCGCCCAGGCTCTCCCGCTTCCTTCTGCGGGTCGTCGCCACCCTGGTTGTGCTGGCGGTGGGCCTGGCTCTGGTGGCGGCGGTGGCCTTTCGGGACAGCGTGAACCTGGACAGCATCAAGCGCTGGTTCACCTACCGCTCCCTTACCCGCAATGACAGCGGCCGGGCGGAGTCCTTCCCCTACGACGGCGACCTGACCGACACCTTCGCCGTGCTGGACGGAGACCTGCTGGTGTGTTCCCACAACGCCATCTCCCTGTACTCCGGCAGCGGCACCCAATACATCAACCAGCAGGTGGGCATGGAAAACCCGGTGGTCAGCAGCAACGGCTCCCTGGCCGTGGTATACGACGCGGGGGGCTCCTCCCTGTACATACTGGGCCAGCGGACGCTGGTGTGGTCGGCGGAGGATCTGGAGCCCATCTTGTCCGCCCGGCTGAACCGCAACGGCCAGCTCACCGTGGCCACCCAGTCCAGCGGCTACCGGGGAAAGGTGACGGTGTACGACGCCGCCTACTCCCCCGTTATGAGCCTGCACCTGGCCTCCGCCTTTGTCATGGACGCGGCCCTGTCCGACGACGGCCACACCCTGGCCACCCTCACCGTGGGGCAGAGCGGCGGCGCCTTTGCCACCAGCCTGGCGCTGTATGACATGGACTACGTGGGCGGGGAATACACCCCTGACTTCTCCTGCCAGCTGGGGGGCGGCGTGGTGCTGGAGACCCGGCACACCGCCTCCGCCGTCTGGACCCTGGGGGACCGGGGCCTCACCGTCACCAACCATAACGGCCACTCCTCCGGCGTGAGCTGGGCGGACAAGTACCTGCGGCGGTACACCCTGGAGGGGGACGGCTTTGCCGCCGCCCTGCTGGGCAAATACCGGGCGGGCAGCCAGGCGGAGCTTTGGGTGGTGGACGATGCGGGTCAGCGGCGTTCGCTGAACCTCAACGAGCAGGTCATGTCCATTTCCGCCGCGGGACGGTATCTGGCGGTGCTCACCGGCGACCGGCTGGACATCTACACCGACCAGCTGGAGCTGTACGACAGCCTGGAGGGCACCCAGGGGGCCCGGGTGGTGCTGCTCATGGAGGACGGCTCGGCCATCCTCATCTCGGCGGACAGCGCCGGATTCTATATCCCCTGAGGGGGCTTGACCGGATTTCCACGGGAGTTTGTGGCAGGAGGTACTTTTTATGGACGGTTTACTGTTTGACATCATCATTGTGGCGGTACTGATCCTGTTTGCGTGGCGGGGGGCGGCCAAGGGGCTGATCCTCTCCCTGTGCGGACTGGCGGCGGTGTTCGTGGCCTTTCTCGCGGCCCAGTTCGTCTCCGAGCAGTTCTGTGTGCCGGTGTCCAACATCATCCGGCCCATCATCATCCAAACCGTCCGGGGTGCGGACGCGGAGCCGGTGGTGAACTCGGAGGACCCTGAAGCCGCCTACACTGTGGATCAGCTGCTGAAATCCATCCAGGACGAGGGTCTGTTCGAGGGCTTCAGCCAATTCCTGGAGCAGGGCGTGGCCGACCGGGAGGTCCATACCGGCGGCCTGCTCACCCCCCTGGAGGCGCTGGCGGCCTATCTGGCCAAGGGCATCGCCCGGGCGCTGCTGTTCGCCATCGTCTTTTTTGGCGGGCTGCTGGCCTGGTTCCTGCTGAGCCACGCGCTGGACCTGGCCTTCAAGCTGCCCATCCTGGCCGAGGTGAATCTGGCGGGAGGGCTGGTAATTGGGCTGGTCAAAGGGGCGCTGCTGTCCGTGGTGCTGGTTTGGCTGGGGCAGTTGGCGGGCGTCGTCCCCACCCAGCCGGAAACGCCGGTGCTGTCCCTGTTCACCGTGGACAAGCTGGGTGAGCTGCTGGACAACCTGCCCTCCTGAGCCCCCAGTTTCCAAGGAACTTCCAGCAGGACGGGGATTTCCCTGCAAGCCGTAAAATTACCACACTAAAATTCATGACATGTTCATATTTATCTGATATGGTACTGCAAACTGCAAACATGAGGGCGAGGGCCACCTCGCCCCTGAAAGGAGCGACACGATGCGTCCCACTCTATGTACCCGCTGTAAAAAAAATGTGGCGGTGATCTTTATAACCAAGATTGAGGGCGGCGAGACCAGAAACGAGGGGCTGTGCCTGAAATGCGCCCGGGAGCTCGGCATCAAGCCGGTGGACGACATGATGAAAAAGATGGGCATCTCCGACGAGGACCTGGAGTCCATCTCCACCGAGATGATGTCCGCCTTCGGCGGCGCGGAGGAGCCCGACGGGCTGGCTTCCACCGCCTCTGATGAGAGCGAGGGCGACGACAGCGAGGAGGACGAGGGCCGCACCGCCACCTTCCCCTTCCTGAACAAGCTGTTCGGCGGCCAGTCGGACAGCGCCCCCGACCGGGACCCCATCCAGCGGGGCGGGGCCGCCAAGGAGGACAAGACCGCCGCCAAAGCCGACCGAGGCCAGAAGCGGAAGTTTTTGGAGAACTACTGCATCTCCCTCACCCGCAAGGCCCACGAAGGCAAGCTGGACCGCATTGTGGGCCGCTCCAACGAGATCGAGCGCACCATCCAGATTTTGAACCGGCGGCAGAAGAACAATCCCTGCCTCATCGGCGACCCCGGCGTGGGCAAGACCGCCATCGCCGAGGGGCTGGCCCAGCGCATCTACGACCGCGACGTGCCCTACAAGCTGCTGGACAAGGAGGTCTATCTGCTGGACCTCACCGCCCTGGTGGCGGGCACCCAGTTCCGGGGCCAGTTTGAAAGCCGCATGAAGGGCCTCATCGACGAGGTCAAAAAGCTGGGCAACATCATTCTGGTTATCGACGAGGTCCACTCCATCGTGGGCGCGGGGGACGCGGAGGGCTCCATGAACGCCGCCAACATCCTCAAGCCCGCCCTGAGCCGGGGGGAAATCCAGGTCATCGGAGCCACCACCCTGACCGAGTACCGCAAGTACATCGAGAAGGACTCCGCCCTGGAGCGCCGGTTCCAGCCCGTCATCGTGGAGGAGCCCTCCATTGATGACTCCGTGGAGATTTTGAAGGGCATCGCCCCCTATTACGAGTCCTTCCACCACGTCTCCATCAGCCCGGACATCTGCCGTCAGGCCGTCACCATGAGCGAGCGGTACATCACCGACCGCTATCTCCCCGACAAGGCCATTGACCTGATCGACGAGGCGTCCTCCGACGTGAACCTGCACAACAAGGACTTGGCCCGGCTGGCCGAGATCGACAAGGAGCTGGCCGACTACGCCAAGGAGATGGAGGTGGTGCTGGCCTCCACCGGCGGGCAGAACGACCCCAAGCTCCAGGAGCTGCAAAAGCAGGAGCAGCGCCTCCAGCGCCAGCGGGACACCCTGGAGATGGCGGTGAGTCGAGACGACGCCGAGGCCCCCAACCGGGACGACCCCGCCTTCCAGGAGCGTCAGGACGGCCGCAGGAAGCAGATCGCCGAGCTCCAGGAGAAGATCGCCTCCGTCACCGCCGAGAAGCAGGCGGTGCAGACCGCCGCCAACGACAAGGCGTACCAGCGGCTGGCCGAGCTGAAAAGCCGTCAGGCCCAGCTCACCGGGGAGCGGGACGCCATCGCCGCCAAGGGCGATCCCCCGCTGACCGTAGCGCATCTGGCCCGGGTCATTGAGCTGTGGACCAAGATTCCCGCCTCCTCCATCCAGGAGCAGGAATTTGAGCGGCTGGCCAAGCTGGACGAGCGGCTCAAGGCCCACATCGTGGGTCAGGACGACGCGGTGGACGCGGTGTCCAACGCCATCCGCCGGGGCCGTGTGGGCATATCCGCCAAGCACAAGCCGGTCAGCTTCATCTTCGTGGGCTCCACCGGCGTGGGCAAGACCGAGCTGGTCAAGCAGCTGGCCGCCGACCTGTTCTCCTCCCCTGAGTCCCTCATCCGGCTGGACATGAGCGAGTTCATGGAAAAGCACTCCGTGTCCCGGATCATCGGCTCACCCCCGGGCTACGTGGGGTACGACGACGCGGGGCAGCTCACCGAGAAGATCCGCCGCAAGCCCTACACCGTGGTGCTTTTCGACGAGATTGAGAAGGCCCACCCCGACGTGCTCAACGTGCTGCTCCAGATCCTGGACGACGGCCACATCTCCGACGCCCACGGCAAGGTGGTCAACTTCGAGAATACCGTCATCGTCATGACCTCCAACGCGGGCAGCGACATCAAGGGCAGCGCCATGGGCTTTGACCGCTCCGCCAACCAGCTGGGGAAGGAGAAGGCCATGAAGGGGCTGGAGGCGTTCCTGCGGCCCGAGTTCATCAACCGGGTGGACGAGATCGTCTACTTCAACCAGCTCACTGAGGACAACTTTAAGGCCATCGCCCGCATCATGCTGTCTGAGCTGGACGCGGTCATGAAGGACAAAGGCATCACATTCTCCTATGACGACTCGGTGCTGGACTATCTGGTGAAGAAGTCCTACTCCGCCGCCTACGGGGCCCGGAACCTGCGCCGTCAGATCCAAAAGGACCTGGAGGACCCCATCGCCGCCAAGCTGATCCAGCGGTACGCCGACCCCATTACCGTGGTCAGCCTGTCCGCCGAAGGGGAAACGCTTAATATTACCACCGACTAAGGCAACGTCACCGGTTTGGTCAGTTTGGCACATCCGAAAAAGGTGAACCGCATCAGGTTATGATGTGCCGATAAAGGGCATTCTAGCGGCCAATTTCCCAATATTTGTACCGTGAGCGGCAGGTCAAAACCTGCCGCTCATCTTTTTCGGGCGCGGTGGGTATGGTAAAATTTGAAAGCCGCTTAAGGCCCTTATCCGCCATATCTGGATTAGCTGACGTTCTACAGGATGGCAGTCCTAATTTGTTTCGCTGCATGGTTGAGGCTTGTCTTTGATGAGATTATTTGATATACTGAACTGAAATAGATTCAGGAAAGACTGCAATAATCATATTTTACAATTCGATTATAAACAATTGCATTTCAGATTATTGAACATCTTGCAAAATCAAAATAAGTGGCTGCTGCCCTTTGGTGAAAATGCTTCTCAGATATTTAGGGGGCCCCACTGGTGTTAATCTGTACATAAACTGTTCGTCAAAGAAAGAGAGGAACGGAAATGGCATATCTTGCCCATACTGCCCAAGATGGTCGGGAGCAATCAATCATAGAGCACCTCAATGGAACGGCAAATCTGTGTGCCGGATTCGCGGCGTCTTTTGGCGCGGAGGGGCAAGGGAGGCTTGCCGGTCTGGCACACGATTTAGGAAAGTACTCGGATGCTTTCCAACGCCGGCTGCGAGGAAGTACGGAGCAGGTGGATCATGCCACCGCCGGGGCGGCAGAATGCGGCAAACTGGGGCAGGTCTGCACCGCTTTTGCTGTGGCAGGGCACCATGGCGGCCTGCCTGACGGAGGAGGACAAGGAGACCACTGGGAAGACAGCACATTTTGCGGCCGCATGAAGAAAGCCGTTTTAGGAAAACTGGCGCCCTATGAGGCGTGGCGGCAGGAAATCAAGCTGGCCCCGACCCCCCTGCCCACATTCGCTGATCCGATGGAAGAAATGTTTTTTACCCGGATGCTCTACTCCTGCCTGGTAGACGCGGACTTCCTGGATACAGAAACCTTTATGGCGGGGGCGGCCCAGGAGCGGGGCGGGAGAGACGGACTCGAAGTGCTGGAGGATCGGCTCCGGGTCCACATCTCCGGCTGGTTCCCGCCCAAAACTGAGCTGAACCGGCAGCGGTGCGCGGTGCTGCAGCGCTGTCTGGAGCAGGGCGAGACCCAGGCTCCGGGGTTGTTTACCCTGACCATCCCCACTGGCGGGGGCAAGACCGTGGCGTCTTTGGCCTTTGCCCTGCGCCATGCCCGTGCCCACGGACTGCGCCGGGTGGTCTATGTGATCCCTTATACCTCCATCATTGAACAAAATGCCCAGGTTTTTCGGGATATTTTGGGTGATGAAAATGTATTGGAGCACCACTCCGGAGCCCTGTATGACATTGAGGACGAGGCCAGGCCGGAGAATGCCAGGCTGGCTCGGGCTACAGAGAACTGGGATATGCCCGTTGTGGTAACTACAGCGGTGCAGTTTTTTGAATCTCTTTATGCAAATCGTTCTTCACAGTGCCGCAAGCTGCACAACCTGGCCCAGAGCGTAATCATTTTTGACGAGGCGCAGATGCTGCCTGTGCCCTATCTCCGTCCCTGTGTGTTTGCCATCTCGCAGTTGGTGAAGCGTTACGGGGCCTCCGCCATATTGTGCACCGCCACCCAGCCCGCCCTGGATGGAATGTTCAGGGAATTCCTGCCAGATCAAACTATTCCTGAGATCTGCCCTAAAACAGAATTCTGCCAAGAGGTATTCCAGCGGAACACTTTTCGGCGGGAGGGGAAGCTGTCTCAAGAGGCGCTGGCACAGCAGCTTAGGGCGCAAAGACAGACGCTGTGTATTGTAAACAGCCGCAAAAGCGCTCAGGCAATCTATGCACTTCTGGATGAAGAGGGGGCGTTTCATCTATCCACCCTGATGTATCCTGCCCACCGCAAGGCGGCGCTGGCAGAGATCCGGGCACGGCTGAAGGACGGCCTGCCCTGCCGGGTGGTATCCACCTCACTGATCGAGGCCGGAGTGGATGTGGATTTTCCAACGGTCTTTCGGGAAGAGGCAGGGCTGGATTCTATTCTTCAGGCCGCGGGCCGGTGCAACCGGGAGGGAAAGCGCCCCCTTGAGGAGAGCGTTGTCACCATATTCCAGAGTGAGGCCGCCCCGCCGTCTCTGCTTGAGATCCCCATAGCGGCTGGGCGTGAGGCGTTGAATCGCTGTGCCCAGCCAGACAGCCCGGATACGATCCGGCGTTATTTCCAGGAATTGCTGGGTCTGAAAGGTCCAGCGGCCTTGGATCAAAAGAACATCCTCACCCTGATGAAAAAGGAGCTGATGCCGTTCCGGAAAATTGCGGAACGGTTCCGTCTGATCGACAGCGAGACCAGAACGGTATACATTCCCTTGGAGGCGGGGGCTGAGCTGATACAGCGGCTCCGATCCGGTGAGCGCAGCAGGGCGCTCTTCCGGGCGCTGGGCCAGTATGGCGTATCGATCTATCCGCAGCATTTCGAGGCGCTGGACATGGCCGGGGACCTGGAGGTGTTGGAGGACGGGTCTGCGATTTTGACCAATCTCGCGCTGTATGCCGAAGATACAGGGCTGTCGCTGACGGCGGATGGTGGAAAAGGATTATTTATTTGAGTATGGATGGGGCGGCAGGATATCCTGCCGCCCCACAGCACAGTAATATTTCTTTTCTCATATTTCAATCCACGATAGCACATGGCCAAAGACGATATTATTATATCACAAGTTTTTTTAATTTCAACATTTGAAATGTATATAAAACTTCATGAGTAAAGAAATATTAATTATTGACACCCCAGAGAAATAATGGTATTCTAATAACGGTAAAACGAACTATACAAAAAAAGAAAGGAGTGATTGCCGTGCCAGTTTCTTTGGAAGTGTGGGGAGATTATGCCTGCTTTACTCGACCGGAGCTCAAAACCGAACGGGTAAGCTATGATATTATGACTCCCTCCGCCGCCCGGGGGCTGCTGGAGAGCCTATACTGGCATCCCGGTATGCGCTGGGTCATTGATCGCATCCACGTCTGCGCACCCATCTGCTTCACCAACCTGCGGCGCAACGAGGTGAAGTCTACCGCCAGCGCCCGTTTGGCCCGGACGGTGATGGAACGGGGAACCGGCGAGTTGTACATCGCCGCCTCTCAGGATATCCAGCAGCGGGCTGCCATGCTGCTGCGAGACGTGCATTATGTCATCGACGCCCACTTTGAACTCACAGAGCAGGCAGCGGCCGGCGACAACGCCGGGAAATTCCAAGACATCATCAAACGCCGGATCAGGCGGGGACAGTTCTATCATCAGCCCTATTTCGGATGCCGGGAATTTCCGGCTCACTTCAAGGCCTGCGAAGCCCTCCCCGCTTGCCCGGAGGAGCTGAAAGGGATGCGGGATTTGGGCTATATGCTCTGGGACCTGGACTACTCCAATCCAGAGAATATTGTCCCGCTCTTTTTCCGAGCGGTGCTTCAAGACGGTGTATTGGCCGTTCCGGCACGTGACAGTGGGGAGGTGATCGGGTGATCCTGCAGGCTCTTGTGGAGCACTACGAGGATTTGGCGGCACAGGGTAAGCTGGACCGCCCCGGCTGGAGCGCCAGCAGCATTTCCTACGCGCTGTACATCAACGACGCCGGAGAGCTGGAGCAGGCGGTATCCCTCAAGCGGGAAGAAGAGCGAGGGAAAAAGAAGGCGCTGGTGCCCAGGCACATGTCTCTTCCCGCGCCGGTCAAACGCTCCAGCGGTATTTCCTCCAACTTTTTGTGGGACAACTCCAGCTACATCTTAGGTGTAGATGAAAAGGGAAAGCCCCAGCGGAGCTTGGCTTGCTTTCTTGACTGCAAAGCGCTCCACCACCGGCTTTTAGATGGCGTGGACAGTTCGGCTGCTCGGGCTGTCCTGGCCTTTTTTGACCACTGGGACCCATCCCAGGCCCAGCAGCACCCCGCTTTAGCGGACAAACTGGAGGACATCCTGTCCGGTGTCAGCCTGGTATTTCGGTATGATGGGGGCTTCCCCCAGGACGATCCCCAGATCCGCAAGGCATGGCAGCGCCACTATGACACCGCAGGGGACGGCCCGGAACTGGTGTGTCTGGTCACTGGGGAAAAAGGGCCGGTGGAGACGGTCCACCCCTCCATTAAGGGGGTCTCCGGGGCGCAGTCCAGCGGCGCGGCGCTGGTCTCCTTCAATGCCGACGCGTTCTGCTCCTACGGCCGCGAGCAGAGCCTCAACGCCCCCACCAGCAAATACGCGGCCTTTGCCTACACCAGCGCGTTGAACCACCTGCTGGCAGACCGGGAGTATGTGGGGCGAATGGGAGACACCACGGTTTTATTCTGGGCGTCGGGCGGAGCCCCCGCCTATCAAAGCTTTTTTGTGGCAAGCCTGTTTGGCACACCAACCGCCTACTCCACCTCCGATCTGCAAAAAATGGTCCTTGACCTGTGTCAGGGCAAGCCCATCCTGTTTGACGAAACCCGGCTGGACCCAGACACAACCTTTTACATCCTGGGCCTGTCGCCCAACGCCGCCCGGCTGTCGGTGCGGTTCTTCCTCAGAAATTCTTTTGGAGGTTTTGAGCGGAATGTCCAAGCCCACCAGGAGCGGCTGGAAATCGTCAGGCCCGCCTTCGACAAGTTTGAGACCCTGCCCCCCTGGAAGCTGCTGGACGAGACCGTGAATCAAAATTCCCGCGATAAGTCACCACCGCCTGGGATGGCCGGAGAGACCCTCCGCGCTGTTCTGACCGATACCCGCTATCCCGCCACCCTTCTCAACGGCGTGTGCCTGCGCGTCCGGGCCGAGCGTGAGGTCACTCGAGGCAGGGCCGCCATTTTAAAAGCCTACTATTTGAAAAATCCCCATCCTGATATGCCAAAGGAGGTTTTGACTGTGTCCCTGAATCCTGACAGCACCAGCGTACCCTACAGCCTGGGCCGGCTGTTCTCCGTGCTGGAGGCCATCCAGTCCTCCGCGAACCCCGGCATCAACGCCACCATCAAAGACAAATATTTCAACTCAGCCTCATCCACTCCCAGCCGGGTGTTCCCCGCCCTGATCAATCTGGCCCAGAAGCACCTGCGGAAGTTGGAGAAGGGTCTGGCCGTTGCCTACAGCAAACAGCTGACCGATCTGACCGGGAAAATAGGCGAAGCATTCCCTGACCGCATGAATCTGCCCCAGCAGGGGGCATTCCAGCTGGGCTACTACCACCAGACACAGGTCCGCTATCAGAAAAAGGAGGAGAACAAAAATGTCTGAACCCATCAAAAACCGCTATGAATTTGTTGTTTTGTTCGATGTGGAGAACGGGAATCCCAACGGAGACCCCGACGCGGGCAATATGCCCCGGGTAGACCCGGAGACCGGTCTGGGCCTGGTCACCGACGTGTGCCTGAAGCGGAAAATCCGCAATTATGTGGAAACGCTCAAGGAGAACGCCACCGGCTACCGCATTTACATCAAGGACGGGGTGCCCCTCAATTGCAGCGACGCCGAGGCTTATAAGAAACTGGAGCTCACGGAAAAGAACGTGAAGGAAAAGAAAAAAGCGGACCCCAATTTAGACAAAAAGATCCGAGACTGGATGTGCGCCAATTTTTACGATATCCGCACCTTTGGCGCTGTAATGACCACCTTCGTCAAGGCGGCGCTGAACTGCGGCCAGGTCCGGGGCCCGGTGCAGCTGGGCTTTGCCCGCAGCGTGGAGCCGGTGATGCCTCAGGAGGTGACCATCACCCGCGTGGCCATCACCACGGAAGCGGACGCTGAGAAAAAGGGGACAGAGATGGGGCGCAAATACATCATCCCCTATGGTCTCTACCGCTGCGAAGGCTATATCTCCGCAAACCTGGCCCGGAAGACCACCGGCTTCGACCAGGAGGACCTGGAGCTGCTGTGGCAGGCAATCCTCAATATGTTTGAAAACGACCGCTCCGCTGCCCGGGGCAAGATGGCGGTGCGGGAGCTGATCGTGTTTAAGCATGACTCTGAGCTCGGCTGTGCCCCGGCCTGGAAGCTCTTCGATTTGGTGCAGGTGGAGCGGGCGGACAAGGATGACCCTGCCCCGGCCCGCTCCTATCGAGATTATCGGGTCACCGTGGATGAGGCCTCCCTGCCTGCCGGCGTGACCTGCCGGCGCATGGGATGAGCTGGTCTGAGGAAAACTGGCTTCAGCTTTCCGGGTTGCAGCACTTCGCCTTCTGCCGCCGGCAGTGGGCGTTGATCCACATCGAAGACCAGTGGGCCGAGAATTTCCGGACTGTGGACGGTCATCTCATGCACGAAAATGTCCACGACCAGGCTTTTCGAGAGAGCCGGGGCGATTTGCTGGTCGTCCGGGGGCTGGCCGTCCATTCGGCCCAGCTGGGCGTCTCCGGTCAATGTGACGCAGTGGAATTTCGCAAAGACCCCGCAGGGGTCCCTCTGCGGGGCCGAGAAGGCTGTTGGGTCCCGTACCCTGTGGAGTACAAGCGGGGCCGGCCCAAAGAGCATAACGCAGACGAACTGCAGCTCTGTGCACAGGCTATGTGTTTGGAGGAGATGCTCTGCTGTGCTGTCCCGGAGGGGGCGCTCTACTACGGAGAGCCCCGCCGCCGAACTGTGGTCCCGTTCACATCCGAACTGCGCCAGCAGGTCCGGGGCAGCCTGACGGAGATGCACCAGCTGTATCAGCGGCGCTGCACCCCCAAGGTCAAGCCATCCAAAGCCTGCAATGCCTGTTCTCTGAAGGAACTATGCCTCCCGAAGCTGATGAATCGGAAACAAGTCGCCGATTATCTGGCCGCGGCAATGGAGGAACCGAAATGAAACATCTGCTCAATACCCTCTATATTCTCTCAGAGGACATTTATCTGTCTTTGGACGGGGAAAACGTCGTGGCAAATCGGGAAAAACAGGCTGTGGCACGCTACCCACTGCATACCCTGCAAAATATCATCACCTTTTCTTATTCCGGCGCTTCCCCCGCCCTGATGGGCGCGTGCGCGGAGCGTCAGATCGGATTTGCCTTTTGTACGCCTCGGGGAAGATTTTTGGCAAGGGTATGTGGAGAGGGCGGGGGAAACGTCCTGCTTCGCCGGAGTCAATATCGCGCTGCGGACGACCCAAGCCAGTGCTGCCAAATCAGCCGAACGATGATTTTTGGCAAATTGTTCAATGCTCGCTGGAGCATGGAGCGTACCCGCCGGGACCATGGGCTGCGGGTGGACAGTGACAGACTTGCCGCTGCTTCCCAGCAGATCTATGGGCTGTTATCTCAAGTCAAGGAGGTGGATTCACCGGAAGAACTGCGCGGCCTGGAGGGGGTTGGTGCTTCCGCTTATTTTGGCGTTTTCAATGAGATGATCCTTGGGGATAAAGACGCCTTCTCCTTTCACCAGCGCAGCCGCCGTCCCCCGCTGGACGCGGTCAACGCCATGCTTTCTTTTTCATACAGCCTTCTGGCCCACGACTGCGCTTCCGCACTGGAGAGCGCAGGGCTGGATTCCTATGTGGGGTTTCTCCACCGCGACCGGCCGGGCCGAATCTCTTTGGCCTTGGATTTGATGGAGGAACTGCGTCCCTGCATGGCCGACCGGTTTGTGCTGACTCTGATTAACAATCGGCAAGTCAAAGCGTCGGACTTTTTATATATGGAGAGCGGCGCAGTGCTGTTGACTGATAACGGCAGGAAAGCATTTCTAAAAAGCTGGCAGGAAAAGAAAAAGGAGATGCTGACGCACCCTTATCTGGGGGAAAAGCTTCCGTGGGGGATGATTCCCTATGTCCAAGCACTACTGTTGGCACGGTATCTCCGGGGTGACTTGGATGCCTATCCACCCTTTTTATGGAAGTGATATGATGCTGGTTTTAATTACTTACGACGTGAATACCGAGGACGCTGCCGGCCGAAAACGCCTGCGGCAGATTGCAAAGCAATGCGTGAACTATGGGCAGCGCGTTCAGAACTCTGTCTTTGAATGTCTGCTGGACGCAGCTCAGTGCCGCAGTCTGCAGGCAAAACTATGCAAGATAATGGACCCGGAGAAGGACAGCCTACGATTTTACTATTTGGGAAACCGGTATGAGAATAAAATTGAGCATTTTGGTGCAAAGCCAACCTATTCTCCGGAAGATGTCTTAATGCTTTAGGTGCGAGGTCTAAGCACACAGAAAAGCACAGAACCTTCGCACCAAATTTATTGGCCAATCGGCAGATAAACGCACAACGGCTTCGCAATCAGAAATGAATGCCAAAAAGTTTTTGTATTAATTGATCGTTTTTCTGCAAATTCAATCATATTTTTTGGTTGTTTTTGCTGTCACCCCCCACGCGGGGGCGTGGATTGAAATCCCTCCCACAAAGCTTGAATAACGGGGAATACCGTCACCCCCCACGCGGGGGCGTGGATTGAAATATCGAAGTTTGAGTGTCAAAATTACGAACAAGCCGGTCACCCCCCACG